>DATACN010000140.1:0-8419 GCA_036258995.1 Thermoleophilaceae bacterium
ACCACCGACCAGCATCCCCATCACCACGAGCTGCCCACGTCGGGCAACGCGCTGACGGCGCTGGCCTTCAGCGCGACGCTGCATTGCCTGACCGGCTGCGCGATCGGCGAGGTGCTGGGCGTCGTGATCGGCACCGCGCTCGGCTGGTCCGAGTGGCCCACCGTCGCCCTGGCTGTGGGCCTGGCATTCCTGTTCGGCTACGCCCTCACCAGCCTGCCGCTGCTGCGCGCCGGCCTCGCTTTCGCGGCCGTCGTGCCGATCGCCCTGGCCTCGGACACCCTCAGCATCGCCGTCATGGAGATCGTGGACAACGCGATCCTCCTGCTGATTCCGGGTGCGATGGAGGCGGGCCTCGACAGCGCACTGTTCTGGGGCAGTCTGTCCTTCGCGCTGGTCGTGGCCGGGACGGTCGCCCTCCCGGTCAACCGCTGGCTGATCGGGCGGGGCAAGGGCCACGCCGTGGTGCACGAGAGCGGCCACCATCCGGACTTCCCGACGCGGCTGGTGGCGGTCGTCGCCGCGGTGGCGTTCGTGTTCGGCGCGACAGTCCTGCTGGCCGAGGCCCTCTGAGGAGCCAGGAGCCGCCTAGAGGCCCGCGACGGGCCCTGTAGGCATCTCCTTCAGCACCGCGTACCACTCCCCGCCGGAACGCTCGGCGAAGTAGGCGTGGGGGCGCTGGACGAGGTCGCCGGTGCGGTCCTCGATGAAGAATCCGGGGCCGCCGTACCGCTGGTTGAGCCTGGCCGCCTCCGCCTTGGCCTTCCCCTGCGTGGCGCAGGGGCCGGCGCCGACCCCCGGGGGGTCACGGACGACGACGGGGTCCGTAAGGGCGTGGCTGAGAATCGCGGAAGGCAAGGGTCCTATCTTCTTATACCCAGAACTCGCATTTCCTTTGCCCCAGTTCGAAAAAGGACTACCTGGGTCGCTTACGGCCCCGGGGACCGGGTCGGCTACTGCTCCTGGAGCACCGACAGGATGTTCCCGGCCGGGTCCTTGAACCAGGCGATTTGCGGCCCCCTTCCGCGGGCGATGCCTTTCTCGTCCTGGTCGAAGCCCTCGTAGCGCTCGAAGGTGACGCCGCGCTCGGAGAGCTCTTCGACCGCCTTGTCCACGTCGTCGACGGGGAAGTTCAGGATCGTGTAGGTGGCCGGCTCGAAGTCCGGCTTCAGGTAGACGAGCGTGTCGGGGTCGCCGTTCAAGTCGAGCGACAGCAGCCCATTCTCCTCGTCGAGCACCGAGACCTTCAGACCGAGCGTCTCGCCGTAGAACTCCTTCGCGCTCTCGATGTCGTCGACCGCGAAGCCGTTGTATGCCTTTGTGTTCTCGAACATGTGGTTAGGGACCGGTCGGGGGCGCGAAACTCATCGCTCGAGGCGCTCGGGCAGGCCCAGGCGGCCGAAGATGGCCTCGACGCGTGCCGGATCGGGTGGCTGGTCGGGCCAGCGCGCGAAGACCTCGGCATCGCCCTCGGGCGAGCGGGCGATGAAGGCGGTGACCTCCTTGATCTTGCTGCCTTCGAGGGTGAGCACGTCGAGCGCGAATGGCAGGTAGGCCTGCTCGTCCTCGTGCCACGTGTAGCAGCCGATGGCCGGCTGGCCGCTCGCCTGGGTGGGCAGGTGCCGCCAGCGCCACTCGCCCGAGAGCGGTCCCACCCGGAGGAAGTCCCTGAGGTCGTCCTGGCCGCCGTACCAGCTGGCGAGCGGGGGCATCGACCAGGCGGCGTCCTCGGCGAGCATCGAGATCACCTTCTCCACGTCGCCCCGCTGCATGGCGTCCATGTAGCCCTCGACGAGCTTGCGCAGCTCCTCGTCGCCGAGTGAGCGCAGGGTGGACTGCTGACTGTGCTCGGGCAGCTTCTCGTCCACGGTCTTGCGGGCACGCTGCAGCGCGCTGTTGACCGAGGCCACGCTCGTCTCGAGCGATTCAGCGGTCTCCTGAGCCGAGAACCCGAGCACCTCGCGCAAGATCAGCACCGCCCGCTGGTTGGGCGGGAGGTGCTGAAGCGCGGCCACGAAGGCCAGCTCGACGGCCTCGCGCTGCTCGTAACGCGCCTCGGGCGCGGCGTAGCCGTCCTCGAGCGCGAGCCCCTGGTCGGGGTAGGGCTCCACCCAGGTCGACTCGATCGACGGCTGTCCCGGACCGTCGTGAGGGTCGGCGAAGGGTCCGTAGTCGATCGGCAGCACGCGCTTGGGCCGCTTGGCAATGGCGTCGAGCGAGGCGTTCGTGGCGATCCGGTAGAGCCAGGCCCGCAGCGACTGGCCCTCCTTCAGGCCGCCCAGCCCGCGCCAGGCGCGCAGCAGGGCCTCCTGGAGTGCGTCCTCGGCGTCGTGCAGTGAGCCGAGCATGCGGTAGCAGTGCGCGTGGAGCTCCCGGCGGTGGGGCTCCACGAGCCGCTCGAAGGCGCCCTCGTCGCCACGGCGGGCTGCCTCCAGGACGCTGCGGTCGAGGGCAGGCGGGCTAGGGACCGCGGAGGGCATCGCCTGCCAGGTTAGCCCTCGGCTGCTCTTGGGTCGCTCGGCCGCGGCTTTACGCGAACAGCTCGCGATCACGAATCTTGTGCGGCGCCCTGTAGTCCTCGTCCCACCACGGCTTCTCCCCGGTCTTCCGCGGCGGCTTGGCGAGAACGAGCTTCTTCCTGGCCTTCCTCGCCTCCGCCTGAGCGACTCTGAAGTGGTAGTGGTCGAAGATGCGTAGCGCCTCGACGGCGTAGGAGATTGCGATTCGCCGATCGCGGATGACGAGCAGGTTCTCGCCGTTCTGCTCATCCGCCGCCTTGGAGAAGTTGTAGGACCCGAGGTAGACCCTGGCCGTCGGCTTGTCGAAGTCGATGACCACGAACTTGTGGTGCATGCGATTGCCGCCGCCTCCTTTTGGCTCCGACTTGAACGGCTCCGGAGCGTTCTTGCCGAGGGCCGCGGGCTTCACCGGTGCGACGTTGCCGTTGGGCTTCTGCACGTCGAGGCCGCCGACCTTCCTGTCGGATATGCCGTAGACGAAGATGTCGTCGTCCTCGGTGACCCTCTTGATCGCCTCCCGGACCGGTCCCTTCGTCTGGTACAGGAACGCGAGCGAGTACAAGAGGGACGACTTGGTCCTCTCGCCGATGTCGTCGGAGATCTTCGCCAGCAGCGCATTCGGCTTCGCATACGGGGAGAACCCGATGCGAGCGTCAAGCCCGGAGAACCCGAGATCGGTCAACTGCGCCGACGGCGTTTGGCTGAAGCCGGTGACGTCGTCGTTGTGCCAATAGGCCTCGAACGCCGCCAGGAAGTGCTTGACGGCCTGGCGCGTCCGCAGGACGACGGCGTTGTTCGACTGCACGAAGAACCCGCGCCAGCTGAAGTTCGTCGAGCCGCACACGGCTGCCCGCGCCTTGGGACCGTCTACGACGATGGTCTTGTTGTGCTGGAGCTTGCCCATGTGCTGGCGCTTCACGTTCTCCTCGCCGGCGGACTTGACGAGCCGCCTCTCCGCTTGCGACTCGCCGGAACCGGTCTCGCCATGCTCGCCGTCGTCGTCGATGATCACCCTCAGCCGGCCACGCAGCTTCTCGAGACGCGAGACGACGTCCGGCTCGCTCAGGTCATAGGCGACGACGCGGACCTGGGCTTTCTTGTCGGCTATGGCCTGATCGAGTACGTCGAGGATTGCGTCCCTGGCCTCGAAGCCCATCCAGGCGAGGGCTTCGTCGGCCTTGGGATGGCTTGCCTTGAAGCGCAATCCATCCCTCGCCTTCTTCGGGAGCAGGGTCGAGACAGGCCCGACGCGCTCGTACCGGTCCACGAACGCCTGGGACGACATGAATCCGCGGGTGAACGTCACGTTGAGCCGGCCCGGATAGGTCTCGCGCCGGAGCTCGATCGCGGCCTCTTGCGGCTCGCCGTAGCTCAGCTCGTCGGCGTCGTTCATGAAGACCGGCGTGACCCTGTAGAGGAACGACCCGGGGCGCTCGGCATTGCGCGGAAAGTGCACCCAGCGGAACTTTTGGATCGGCGAGAGCATGGTCGACCGTGGTTCCGGGTCGACGTTGCCGTCCGCCCGGGCGAACGAGAGCCGGTTCAACAGCGAGAAGAACCGGTCGCCGCCGGGCTCCCTGTACTCGATCGCGAAGCCCACGAAATCCTTCGGCGGCTTCCCGCCCTTCCAGTTCATCGCCACCAGGGCCATGCCCTCGCCACGGTGGAGCTTGAGGGTGAAGGGGGCCGCGGCGTTGCGGCCGGTGACCTGAAAGTCAGCAGACATCGGGCATCCCCACTGCGACCGCCCTCGGCGGCTTGCCAATGCGGCAAGGGACACTACTCCAACCGCTGAGCTACTGCCGAGCGATCAGCGATCCCTCACCGACACATGGGCCGATGCGCCCGGGGAGAGTCGAACTCCCACCCCCGTGACCGGGGACAAGGCCCTCAACCTTGCGCGTCTACCAGTTCCGCCACAGGCGCGTGGAGAGCGATCATAGCTTGGGCCCGAGGGCTGTCCGAAGCCGTTTCCGCGCCGCCCTTGAAGCCGTCCGCGGGCCGCGCTACTCTGCGAACACATGTTCGAATCAGGCACTGTTCCCGGCCCGACAGGAGAGGTCTGAATGGTCGAGCTCAACCTCACCAAGCGCCAGCAGGAGATCTTCGACTTCATCAAGCGCTATGCGGGCGAGCACGGCTACCCGCCGACCGTGCGCGACATCGGGAAGGCCATCGGGCTCACCTCCTCGTCGACGGTGCACGCGCATCTCGCGAACCTGGAGAAGGTGGGTCTGCTGAGGCGCGACCCGACCAAGCCGCGCGCGCTCGAGGTCCTTGTCGACAAGGCAAAGGAAGTAGTCACGCCGAACGGGCTGCCGCTGGTAGGCAACGTGGCCGCGGGTCAGCCGGTGCTGGCGGAGGAGAACATCGAGGAGTACGTGCCCGTCCCGCAGATCGCCGGCGGCGAGCAGGGCGAGTTCGTGCTCAGGGTGCGCGGCGACTCGATGAAGGACGCCGGCATCCTGGCCGGAGACCACGTGGTCGTCCGCAAGCAGGAGAGCGCCGACAACGGCGAGATCGTCGTCGCACTCGTCGGCGAGGAGGCCACCGTCAAGCGGTTCTTCGAGGAGTCCGACCATGTGCGGCTGCAGCCGGAGAACGAGTCCATGGAGCCCATCCGCACCCGCGACGCCCAGATCCTCGGCAAGGTCGTAGGCGTCTGCAGGCAGGTCCCATGAGCGCCGCGCTCGCATCACCCGCGCCCCCGCTCGCGACCAGCCCCGCCGGCTCGACGCTCGAGCGCCGGCTGGGGGCGATCCTGGCCGAAGCGAGGTCGTACGGACAGGCCGAGTGCCCGCTCTGCGGCCATTCGATGACGCCCTCCGGCGAGCCGCGGGAGCTCCTTTGCGGCGGTTGTGGCAGCCGCCTCTCGTGACGCGGCTCGCGGCCGTGCTTGCGGTCGCGTGCACTACCCTCTAAGGGCTGCTGGCTGAGCAGTCGCGGCGCCCGGAGAGAAAACCGGTCGTCGAGGAAAGTCCGGACACCGCAGGGCGGGGTGGTCGGGAAATCCGACCCGGGGAAACCCGCGGGAAAGTGCCACAGAAACACACCGCCTAAGTGCCGGGGTCTCACGTGAATCCCGGTGCCGGCAAGGGTGAAATGGTGCGGTAAGAGCGCACCGGCGGCGTGGTGACACGCCGGCCAGGCAAACCCCACCCGGTGCAAGGCCAAGCAGGGACGACGACGCTGCCCGCCGAGTCCCAGGTAGGCCGCCCAGATGGATGGCTGCTCTCGACAGGATCCGGCTTACAGGCCAGCTAAGGGAAGGGCCCCGTTCGCGGGGCCCTTTCTATTTGCGACACCATGTGGAGTCGTGACCGTCACCGTCGAGCCCCACGTCGCGCGGGCGTGGATCGAGCGCGTTACCGAGGCCTCCCGGGAGCGCACGCGCGACGAGATAGCGGTCGAGGAGCCTCTCGAGATCCGCGTCGACGGAGACGCGCTCGCGGTGGCGATGCGGACGCCAGGAGAGGACGAGGAGCTGGCGGCTGGCTTTCTGGCCGGCGAGGGACTGATCGGCGGACGCGACGAGATCGCCTCCATCGGGCCGACGGAGGATCTCGCCGCGAACGTCGTCGAGGTGCGCACGCGCGGCGGTTTGCGCCGCGACCCCTCAGGCGAGCGTCGCTTCTCGCTGACCTCATCGTGTGGGGTCTGCGGCAAGGCCGCGCTCGAGTTCGTGCGCCAGGAGTCCCCGCCCGCCGTCCCGGCGGAGACCCCCGTCGAGCCGGAGCTCGTCCTGGCGCTGCCGGAGGCCACCCGTCGCAACCAGTCCGGCTACGCGCGCACGGGTGGCCTGCACGCTACGGGCCTGTTCGACCCTGCCGACGGAAGGCTGCTTTGCCTGCGCGAGGACGTCGGGCGCCACAACGCCATGGACAAGTCCATCGGTGCCATGCTGCTCGAGGGCCGCTACCCGTTGACCGGCGTGCTCGGCTGCCTCAGCGGCCGGGCCGGCTTCGAGCTGGTGCAAAAGGCCAGCCTGGCGGGCATGCTCGGCCTGGTGGCGGTGGGAGCGCCGACCACGCTGGCGGTCGATCTCGCCCACGAGCGCGACATGCTCTTGTGTGGCTTCGTCAGGGGAAATTCGTTCAATGTCTACGCCGGGCTGGGGCAGCTTTCGCTCCCGGAGAAGGCATAACCCATTCGATGTTTCGAGCAGCCCTTTTGCGGTCATATACGAGATGCGCCCTAGGGCGCAGGAGAGATGCCCGCAACCACCACGGCGAAGAAGCGCAGGGGCAAGACTGAGGACGCTTACTGTCCCCACTGCCACCTGCTGATCGACAAGGACGTCGGGGCCGACTGGCCGCCCGACCCGCTTCGGTGCCCGCACTGCCGGCTGCTCGTCGGGATCGGCCGGGCCCGGCCCACACCCGCGGCAGAGCCCGGCGCCCGCGGCAGCGCGGCCGGCGTCTTCGCGCACGAGGCGAAGCGCAACGGCAAGGAGCGCGAGGCGTCCTCCGACGAGGTCTGCCAGGCAATCCGCGAGGTGGCGGCCTCGATGGGCTCCCGCCCCGAGCGGCTGCTGATGGTCGATTACCAGCAGCGTGCCTCGGACGACGACAAGCTGCCGGCGCTGAGCGACGTGTTCGCGGCCTTCGGCAGCTGGAAGCGCGCCCGCCGAGCGGCCGCCGCCGGCGCCTGAGCGGGCCGCGCCGGCCTCCTCTCGCCCGCACCCCGCCCCACACTCTTCGCTCCGCGCCCTTCGCGGGTAGAGTCCCGCGCCGATGGAGTGGCTCTACGTCCTGGTGCCGTTCGTGCTGCTCGGAATCGGCGTCATCTGGCTGGCGTACCGGTCCGGGGCGGGCGCGGCCGGACCACCAAAGCCGGCACGAGGCGGGCGCGGCTTCCGCCTGCTGATGGTGCTCGTCTACGTCGCGCTCGGGCTCGGCGTGCCCGCTGCGATCATCGCCGCCCGCGACGAGGCCGAAGGGGGCGTCGGCCCACTCGAGCAGAAGAAGCTGACCGCCGAGGCGGAGGAGGGCAAGCAACTCTTCCGCCAGACCTGTGCGAGTTGCCACAACCTCGACGCGGTGAACGCCCGCGGCGTGACCGGCCCCGACCTCGACGACGTCGGCGAGGTGTCCGAGGACCGGGTCCTGAACGCGATCGAGAACGGCGGCACGGGCTCGGGCCGGATGCCCGCCAACCTCCTCTCCGAGGGCGACGCCGAGGCGGTCGCACTTTACGTGTCTCGCGTCGCCGGACGCTGACAAGAGCCGCCGCACCTGCTGATAGAGTGCGCCCGTCCATCGAAGCCGAGGCCCCGCGGTCAAAACGGGGCGTGGGGGAACCAGATTAGGCCGACAGGCCTGGGGCGAATCACGAATCGTGTAGCGCGCCTCTTTCAGCGCGAGCCCGTCAGCTAACCCCGCAGGCCAGACGAAAGAGAGCGATGAGGACAGCCGGCGCCCGCGCCCTGCGGGACGATGACCACCAAAGCATCTCCGAGCGAGAGGCGGTGCTCTCCGCCTGGGAGCAGAAGCTCCTGATCGAGGAGTCGCCGCTCAAGACGCGCCGCTTCGAACGCGAGCATCAGGACGACCACGACGGCGAGCCCGCCCAGGTCGTCCCGATGCCCCAGCGCCGCACGGTCACGATCACCGGCAACCCGGGGCCCGCCCGCGGCAGCCGCCGCGAGATCGCCCAGCGCCAGCTGACGGCCCAGCCCGACCGCGTGGCCTTCTGGGCCTTCGTGCTGGGCCTCTTCCTGGTCGCCGTGGCAGCCGCCACGGCAAACGCCGCGCCGCTCTAGGCAGCACCGTCAAATTCACCCCCTGGCGCCTACGCGCCAGTGCGGTTGACCCGCAGGAGCCGTCCTGAGAGAGTCGGTCGTCGTGAGGCGACTCGCCCTGGCCCTGGCCCTCATCTCACTGGCACTCCTGGCCTGGCCCCCG
>DATACN010000141.1:0-4919 GCA_036258995.1 Thermoleophilaceae bacterium
CGGTCGGCCGCCTCGAGGGCGCCCCGCAGCTGCTCGACCTCTGTCTGCAGCGCCTCCTGGCGCTGCACCGCGGTCTCGCGCTCCGCCTCGAGCCCCGCGAGCTCTCCGGCCAGGCGCTCCTCCCGGCCGGCCTCGAGCGCGGCGAGCTCCCGCTCGAGCGCCTCTACCCGGCTCTCGGCGCCCCCGGCCTGCGCGCTCGAAACCCGCTGTCCCTCCAGAAGCTCGAGCTGGCTGCGCCGGCGCTCGGCCCGCTCCCGGGCGGAGGTGGCGGTCTCGCGAACCCGCTCCAGGCGCATGCCGATCCGGTCGGCCGCCGAGCGGGCGGCGAACAGCCGCCCCTGGAGCCGCTCGCGGACCTGGCCGAGGGCGGCAAAGGCGGTCTCCGCGGCCTCCCGGCGCTCCGCCACCGCGGCCAGCAGCCGCTCGGCCTCGTCGCGGCGCTCGCGGGCAGCGGTGGCCTTCGACTCGGCCAGGCCGCGCTCGAGTCGGATTCCGCGCACGTCGTCCTGGGCCAGCTCGAGCCGGGCCTCGAGCGACTGACGCTCGATCCGCTCGTGCAGCTGCGCGGCCTCGGCCTGGCGCTTGAGCGGGCGCAGCCGCGACCGCGCCTCCCGCTCGACGTCCAAAGCTCGCGACAGGTTCTCCGCGGTGCGCTCGAGCTTGAGCTCGGCGCGGCGGCGGCGCTTGCGGTGCTTGCCGAGCCCGGCGGCCTCCTCGATCAGCAGGCGCCGCTCGCGCGGGCGGGAGAGCACGATGGCCTCGACCTTGCCCTGCGAGACGACGGAGTGCATCTCCTTGCCGAGCCCCGAGTCCGACAGCACCTCGAGCACGTCCACCAGGCGGCACCGGGCTCCGTTCAGGCGGTACTCGCCCTCGCCGTCGCGTTCGAGCTTGCGCACGATCGAGATCTCCGAGAAGTCGGTATCGAGGGCGCGATCGTGGTTGTCGATCACGACCTCGACCTCGGCCGACGAAGCCCCCTTGACCCCGTGGCCGCCCGCGAAGATCACGTCGCGCATGGTCTGCCCGCGCACCGCCAGCGGGCTCTGCTCGCCGAGCGCCCACAGCACGGCGTCGGTCACGTTCGACTTGCCCGAGCCGTTCGGCCCGACGATGACCGAGACGCCCGGGCCGAACTCCAGCCTGGTGCGGTTGGGGAAGGACTTGAAGCCCTTCATCGTGATCGAGCGCAGGTGCATTACGCCTCGCCGAGGGCCTCCAGGGCTTGCAGGGCCGCTTCCTGCTCGGCCCCCTTCTTGGTCTTTCCCTCGCCGCGGCCGAGCTCCTTCCCGGTGACCTCGGCCACAGCGACGAAGCTGCGATCGTGGGCGGGCCCCTCCTCGGACTCGATCCGATAGACGACCACCTCGGCCCGCCGCGCCAGCCGCTCCTGGAGCACCGACTTGTAGTCCACGGGGTGCTCGAGCGCGTCGTCGATCTCTCCATCGAACGACCGCACGACCGCGGCCGACGTCCGCTCGAAGCCGAACGCGAGGTAGGCGGCCCCGATGATCGCCTCGCAGACCGAGGCGAGCACCCGCTCGGACTCGACGAGCTCGGCCGCGCCCCGTCCCTCGCCGGCCGGCGCGGCCTCGCGCAACCGCTCCGGCACGCCGAGCGCCAGCGCCACCCGCGCGCAGGAAGCGCCGCTCACGGCCTGCGCCCGCACTTTGGTCAGCCGGCCCGCGCCGTAGCGCTCGAAGCGTGGGTAGAGGTGCGTGGACACGGCCAGGCTCAGCACGACGTCACCGAGAAAGGCCAGGCGCTCGTAGGACTCAGCCCTGTGCTCGACCCATGAGGAGTGGGTGAACGCCTGCGCGCGGAGCTCCTCGGGAAGCTCGCCCAGGAGCTCGGCGAGTGTCTCCCCCTCCTCAGGCCTGGATCTCCGCGGCATGGGCGGCGACGAAGTCCGCGGCCTGGCCGACCGTGAGGATCTTCGCCGCCTGCTCGTCGGGAATTCGGATGCCGTAGCGGTCCTCGAGCTCGACGAGCAGCTCGACGAGGTCGAGTGAGTCGGCCTCCAGGTCCTCCTTGAACCTGGTTCCCTCGTCGATGTGGTCGGGATCGACTTCGAGCTCGGTCGCAAGATGCTCACGGATGCGCGCCAGCACTTCGTCGCGGGTCATCGCCGGCCGAAGCTAGCAGCGGGCACGGATCTCAAGGCCCCGGCCGCCTCCAGCGCCTCGGCCGTGCGCTCGACCATCCGCTCGTCGACCGCACGGCGCGCCAGGCGTACGGCGCTGGCGATTCCCTGCGGCCCGAAGCTGCCGTGGGCCACGACCACGGGCCGGCGCAGGCCGAGCATGATCGCCCCGCCCACCCCCTCGGGATCCAGGCGCGCCCGCAGACGGGATACGCGGCCGCGGATCAGCAGGCCGCCGAGGCTGGAGACCGGTCCCGACCGGATCGCCTCGCGGATCGCGCCGGTCATGGTCTTGGCCGTTCCCTCCAGGACCTTCAGCGCGACGTTGCCGGTGAACCCGTCGGTGACCACGACATCGGCGCCGGCCGCGGGCAGGTCGAAACCCTCGACGTTCCCGACGAAGTCGAGGCCGCCTTCCGCCAACCGCTCCCCCGCGGCCAGGACATCCGGCGTGCCCTTGCCGGACTCGTCGCCCACCGACAGCAGGCCCACCCGCGGGCGCTCCAGCCCGTGCACGGCCTGCATGAAGGAGGCGCCCATGTACGCGAACTGCTCGAGGTGCTCGGGGCGCACCTCCACGTTGGCCCCGCAGTCGAGCAGGAGCACGGGCCCGTGCGGCACCGGCAGCAGCACGGCGAGCGCGGGGCGGTGCACGCCGCGCAGGCGCTTGACCTTGAGCGTCGCCGCGGCGAGCGTGGGGCCGGTCGAGCCCGCCGACACGAGCGCGTCGGCGCGGCCCTCCCCCACGGCCATCGCGGCCTGGACGATCGAAGCCTCGGGCCGCGAGCGCACCACCATGACCGGCTCGTCACCGCCCGCGATGCGCACCGGCGCGTCGACCACCTCGATCCGCTCCCCGGCCGGGCCCATTTCGGCGGCGGGGCCGAACAGGAGCACGGGAAGCCCGGACAGCCGGGCCCCCTCGGCGACCACGGCGGGACCCCCGTCCGCGCCGTTCGCGTCGAGCGCGATCACGACGGAAATCGGTCAGCGGCCGCGCTGGCGGCGACCGCTCAGCCCTCTTCTTCTTCTTCGTCAGGCGGCTGCCGGACGATGACCTCGCGGCCGGCGTAGGTCCCGCAATTGGGACAGACCCGGTGCGGCAGGCGCGGCTCGTGGCACCGCGGGCAGTAGGAGAGCCCGGGCGGCGAGATCTTGTGCTGGGAGCGGCGCTTGTGCGTGCGCGCGTGGGACTGTCGCTGCTTGGGAACGGCCATCGAGGGCGAAGAGTGTAGTGCTCGCCGACAGAGGCCTACTCGAGCAGCCCGAGCTGGCGCAGGATCGAGACCGAGTCCGAGTAGACCGTCTTGCGCTTGATCAACCCGTCCTCGAAGGGGATGACGTCGAGGCCCTTCCACTCGATCCGAGCGCCCGTGGGCTCGGCCACGAGGTCGCCGCGACGCATGGTGTTGGTGTGCGTGGCGGTGGCCGTCCACTCCTGGACCACGAGGCCATCGCGCACGTATGTGCGCCGGCCCTCGAAGTGGATGTCGGGCCAGCTCTCGAAGATCGCTCCGATGTGCTGGCGCACCGCCTCGCCCTCGGCCGACTCCCCCGCGGTGTGGTTCTCGAAGACCATGCCCGGAGCGTGCATGGCCATGATCGCGTCGAGGTCGTGGTCGTTCCAGGCCCGGTTGTAGCGCTCGATCGCCTGCTCGAGGGCCGCCGGAGAGTCCTTCGCGCCTACGCCCGCCTCCATCAGTCGAGCTTCAGCTCCCTCAGCGCCGCCCAGCGCGGATCCGGCTCGCGCTCGTGGGCGTGGCCGGCTTCCGCCTCGTTCAGGTTCTGGCCACAGACCGAGCACAGCCCCAGGCATTCCTCGCGGCAGACGATCTGCGTGGGGAGGGCCAGGGCCAGCGCGTCGCGGGCCCAGCCCTTCACGTCGAGCTCGTCGCCCTGCAGGTAGGGGGAGTCCAGGTCTTCCCCGCCACCGGGCTGGTCTACCTCGCGCGCATCGATCTCGACGGTGTGGTCCGCGGCCTCCAAGCAGCGCATGCAGGGTCCGTCCAGCTCTGTCTCGAAGCGCAGCCGCAGCGAGTAGCCCGTGGTCGTGTGCGCCACGTCGATCATCGCGCTCACCTCGCGGCCGGGGACCGAGTAGGACTGGCCCCCGAAGTCGAACGACTCGACGCCGACCACGAGATCGAGCCGGCGGCCCTCGCCCGACGTCAGGCCGAGGCGTCCAAGGTCGAAGGTGTCGGTGCGGGCCACTCTTCGAGGGTACCCGCGGCTAGCCGCGCTCGATCAGCTCGACCCGGTAGCCGTCCGGGTCGCGCACGAAGCAGATGCGCGAGCCGCCTTCGCGCACCTGGTAGGGCGGCTTCTCGGGCTCGATGCCGTCGCCCGCCAGGCCCTCGAGCGTGCCGTCGAGATCGTCGATGGCCAGGGCGATGTGGTTGTACCCGGTGCCCAGGTCGTAGGAGTCGACGCCGTGGTTGTAGGTCAGCTCGAGCACGGGATCTTCCCCTGGCAGCCCCATGAACACGTTGATCGTCTCGTCGCGGATCGGCATCCGCATCCGCTCCTCGAAGCCGAGCTTCTCGTAGAACGAAACCGAGCGATCAATGTCGCCGATCCGGTAGCAGGTGTGCAGGTAGGAGGCGATGCCGGGGAGGCTAGCCGGAGCGGCTACTCCACCCCGACCTCTTCGCGGCCCTGGAGGCGATCGCGGCCGCGCTGCACGGCCGCGATGAACTTCGTGAGGTTGACCTCGAGGGTGTTGAGGATGTCGTCGGCGTAGTCCTCGGCGCCCAGGCGGATCTCACGCTCGCGGGCG
>DATACN010000142.1:0-12979 GCA_036258995.1 Thermoleophilaceae bacterium
ACGGCGGCGAGGGTGGCACTGGCGCCGTCGTTTTACAGGAGCGGGCACACGCCGATCGCCTCGCCGCAATCATCCACGAGCGCGGCGGCGAGACGAACCCGCCGAAGACCCCCGAGGAGTATGCGCGCTCCTTCCCGGCGCTGCGAAGCGGCCGCGACGCGCTGCGCTTCGCGGTAGACCTCGAGAACGCCGCGATCCGGCTCTACCTCGAGGCGATTCCGTTCCTGTCCGAGCCTGAGCTGCGCCAGACGGCGGCTGCCATCGCGACGAGCGAGGCCGGTCACGCCGCCCTGCTCCGCGGCGAGCTTGGCAGGCCGCCGGCTCCCGATGCGTTCGTGACGGGCAGATCGCAGAAGGGGTGAGCCTGCGGCGGCGAGAGCTGGTCCGCCGGGGCGCGGCGGCGGCGGGCGCGGCGCTGGCGGTGTCGCTGACGGAGCGACTGCCCGAGCGTGCGGCCGCGCAAAGCGGCGACCGCGAGGTACTGGAGGGGGCACTTGCCCTCGAGCTGAGGCTCGCCGGGCTCTACGAAGAGCTGGCGCAAACCGCGGGCCGGGGGGCTGCGCAGGCCGAGGTGTTCGCCGCCCACTGCCGCGAGCACGCCCGCGGCCTGCGCACCTCGCTCGCCAACCGCGGCGCCCGACCGCAAAGCGACGGCGGGGGCGCCCCCCTACCCAGCCCGACCGTTGCCGCGGCCGCCGACCTCGAAACCGAGGCGATCGCCGTCTATTACGGCGCCCACGAGGGCTTCGGCGACCTTGCGTTCCTCCCCACGCTCACGAGCATCATGGCCAACCACGGGCAGCACCTCGCGATCCTCCGCCAGGAGCTCGGCCGGCAACCGGCCACGCTTGCGTTCGAAACGGGCGGCGTGGAGTAGCCTGGGCGCATGGCGTTCATCTCGGCACCGGCGCCGATGGAGCTGATCGTGATCCTCGGGATCGCGCTGCTCGTGCTGGGGCCGACGCGCCTCCCCGAGGCGGCGCGCTCGCTCGGCCGCGGGCTGCGCGAGCTCAGGCAGTCGCTGCAGCACGGCAGCGACGAGGACGACGACCCGTACGAGCGCGACCGGGACGAGCTACCAGAACGAGGCTGACTCGATCTGGTCCTCGAGCTCCTCGAGGGGCCGCGTGTAGACGCCCGAGCTGAGGTACTTCCAGCCGTCGTCGGGCGCGACGAAGACCACGTTGCCCTCGTCGAGCGTCTCGGCCACGCGCACGGCGATCGACGCGATCGCGCCGCTCGAGACGCCCAGGAACATCCCCTCCTCCTCGAGCAGCTTCTTGGTCCACACGACCGCGTCGCGGTTCGACACGAAGATCTTGCGATCGAGCAGTGAGAGGTCGATGATCGGCGGGATGTAGCCGTCCTCGAGCGAGCGCAGGCCCTGGACCAGCTCGCCCTGGAGCGGCTCGGCGGCGACGACCAGAGTCTCCGGGTCGTGCTCCTTGAGCCGGCGCGCGTTGCCCATCAGCGTGCCCCCGGTGCCGAGGCCGCCCACGAATGCCGCGACTTCGTCGAGCTCCTCGAGGATCTCCACGGCGGTGCCGTGGTAGTGGGCGTCGGGGTTCGCCTGGTTCCCGTACTGATAGGGCATGTAGTACGAGGAGTCCTTCTCGGCCATCTCGAGTGCCATGGCCACCGCCCCGTTGGAGCCCTCGGAGCCGGGTGAGTAGACGATCTCGGCGCCGAACATCTGCAGGAGCTGGGTCCGCTCCTGGGTCACGTTGTCCGGCATCACGACCTTGAGCGGGTAGCCCTTGCGCGAGCAGATCATCCCCAGCGAGATCCCGGTGTTGCCCGAGGTCGGCTCGAGGATCGTCTGGCCGGGCGAGATCAACCCCTCCTCCTCGGCCCGCTCGATCATCGACCGCGCCACGCGGTCCTTCACCGACCCGGTCGGGTTGTAGCTCTCGAGCTTGACTTAGATCCGGACGCCCGGCTTTGGCGACAGCCGCTTGAGCTCGACCAGCGGCGTGTTGCCGATGGCCTGGACGATGTCGCCGTACTTCCCGCCGCACGGCCGGTTGTCGAGCCTCCCCTCGAGCACTTCAGAAAGTGTAGTTGCCGGGTGCGGCCGCCTGGTGGCGCCCCGCTTATGCTCGCGGCAATGCAGGGTCGTGAACTCGCCTACGTCGATCCAGAAGCCGAGCGAGGCTTCTTGTATCGCGGATGGGCGGCGCTCGTAGGCACTCGGGCTGTGGGTTGGATCTCGCGGGCCCTCGCCTGGCGGCTTGATCCCATCCTCATGCGGCTCAGCGCAGGTCGCCTGCGCTTCGGGCTGCTGCTGCCGACGGCGCTCTTGGAGACGCGCGGCGCCCGCACGGGCGAGCTGCGGCGCAACGGCGTGATCTATTTCCACGACGGCGACCGCGTTGTGATCGTGGCCTCGAAGCTGGGACTGCCGCAACATCCCGCCTGGTTCCACAACTTGAGGTCGAATCCGCTCGTCAGATTGGGCGGGCAACCGTTCCGCGCGGAGGTCGTCACCGATGACGCGGAGCGGGCCCGGCTCTGGGACCTCGCGGATCGCGTCTTTCCGCCGTATGCCAACTACCGCCTTCGAGCCGCCGCCGCTGGTCGGCATATCCCGATCGTCTGCCTCCACCCCAGTAGCGCGGCCTAGAGCCTCCGCCGGTAGCGCACCTCGAGCGCCCCCGCCGAGAACTCGCGCCGCTGCCCGGCTCCGTCGCGCTCGAAGCCATGCCGCTCGTAGAAGGCGTTGGCGCGGTCGTTGTCGTCGAACGACCACAGGGTCGCCGCGCTGTAGCCCTCGCGGGCGAGCTCGGAGAGGGCGTGCTCCAGCAACGCCGTGCCGACGCCGCTGCGCCAGGCGTCCGGGTGCACGAAGATCGAGCGCAGCTCGCCGTCGCCGGGCTCGGCGTCGCTGTCGCGGTTGACGCCGTAGGTCACCCAGCCGAGCAGGTCGTCGCCGTCGAACGCGAGCGTAGAGTTGACGCCCTTTCCGCGCAGGGCCTCGGCCAGGCGGGGGCGGAACGAGTCGGGGTCGGGCACCTGGAACTCGTCGGGCAGGATCGGCACGAAGCCCTCGCGCCAGGACTCCAGCTGGAGCTCCACCATCGCCCGGACGTCCGCCTCGGTCGCCGGGCGCAGCTCGAGCTGGCGGCGGGGGGTCAGCCGCCCGCCATGGCCGGCAGGATCACGATCGTGTCCTCCGGCTTCACCGACGTCTCCAGGCCGTCGAGCACGCGCACGTCCTCGTCGTTGAGATAGACGTTGACGTAGCGGTTCAGCTCGCCCCCTTCGGAGAACAGCTGGCTCTCGGTGGCGGGGTGCTCCTGCGCGAGAGAGCGCAGCACCTCGCCGACGTTCGAACCGCCGGCGTCGATCTCCTTGGCGCCGCCCGTGGAGCCGCGCAGGACCGGGGGGATCTTGACCGTGCTCAAGACGGGCGGGAGGCTAGCCCGCGCCCGCGCAGAATGCCTCGTAGTCCGGGAAGACGCCCATCTCCTCCTCGGAGATGTCGGCCGGGTCCCGGGAGCAGATCGGGCAGTCGGGATCGCGCCGGACCTTGAGCTCCGTGAAGGTCGCACCCAGCGCGTCATAGAGCAGTAGGCGGCCGATCAGCGGGTCGCCCGCGCCGGTCGCGAGCTTGATCACCTCGACCGACTGCAGCAGCCCCATCACGCCCGGCAGCACGCCCAGCACGCCGGCCGCGCCGCAGGACGGCGCCAGCTCGGCCGGCGGCGGCGTCGGGTAGAGGCAGCGGTAGCAGGGACCGTCGTGCGGCTTGAAGACCGAGAGCTGGCCGTCGAAGCCGAGGATCGAGGCCGAGACCACCGGGATGCCGAGCCGCACCGAAGCGTCGTTGAGGAGGTAGCGGGTGGGGAAGTTGTCGAGCCCGTCGACCACCACGTCATAGTCGCGGATGATGTCCATGACGTTGTCGGCGCCGAGCCGCACGGCGTGCTTCTCGACCTTCACGTCCGGGTTGATCGCCTCGATGGAGATCTCGGCGGAGTCGACCTTGGGCATGCCGATGCGGTCGTTGGCGTGGGCGACCTGGCGCTGGAGGTTCGAAAGATCGACCACGTCGTTGTCGACGATGCCGAGCGTGCCGACGCCGGCGGCCGCGAGGTAGAGCGCCGCGGGTGAGCCGAGCCCGCCGGCTCCCAGCAGCAGGACCTTCGAGTCGAGTAGCTTGAGCTGCCCCTCGAGCCCGATCTCCGGGATCAGCAGGTGGCGCGAGTAGCGCTCGCGCTGCTCGGCGGTCAGAGCCCGCGGGACCTCGACGTCGTAGCCGCGGTCCTTCCAGAGCGTGATGCCGCCTCGCATCGAAGCGACGTCCTTGTAGCCGAGCAGGTCCTGCATGGTCTTGGCGGCCAGCGCGGAGCGGTTGCCCGTGGAGCAGTAGAGAACGACGTGGGCATCCTTGTCCGGCGCCGACCCTTCGATACGAGACTCGAGATGGCCGCGCGGCACGTGCACGGCGCCGGGCAGGTGGGACTCCTCGAACTCGTGCTGCTCGCGCACGTCTACGATCACGGCGCCGTTGCCGCTTCCGTTGGCGGAGATCTCGTGGACCTCGCGAGGGTCGACCTCGCGGATCTGCTCCTTGACCTGCCTGATCAGCTCTGCCCCGCTAGCCATACTTCAGAAAGGATAGCGGCGGTTTCGCGGGCAAGCCGGGGCGCCGTGGGCGCCCCAACGAGCCGGGGCGCCCCTAGAGGCGCCCCAGCGGAAGACCCAGACCTTGCGGAAGCCCCGGCATCCGAAGCTTCACCAATAGTTTCGTCTCGCGCGTGCCGTGCCGATATGGGGTGCAGACCCCATTTTTGCCATCCCCCCGCCCCTCCGACACATGCACAGACCCAGGATGCCGCGCCGCGACGACTCCCTGATCGGCCAGGTGGTGGCCGCCAACGTGGTACTGGTGGCGCTGACGCTCCTGGCCGCCAGCCTCGCGGCCGGGATCGACGAGCTGCACGAGGAGCGCTGGCAGCTGCTGGTGCTGGCGCTGGCCCTGGTGCTGACCTTCTGCGTGAACCTGTGGATGCTGCAGCGCCGCTTCCGGCCGCTCGACAGCCTGATCAGCCGGATCGAGCGCATCGACCCCGCCGAGCCGGCCACGTTCGAGCTCGAGCAGGGCGACCCCGTCGCCGAGATCGACCGCCTCTCCCAGTCCTTCAAGCGCCTGCTGGACGGGATCGAGACGGAGCGCAAGCGCTCGGGCCAGCTGGTCATGCGAGCGCAGGAGGAGGAGCGGCGCCGCCTGGCCCGTGACCTCCACGACGAGGTCAACCAGGCCCTGACCGCCATCCTGCTTCGCCTCGAGGCCCTGTCCCAGGACGCTCCGCCGCAGCGGGAGGCCGAGGTGGCCGAGCTCAAGCGCCTCGTAAACCAGGCAATGGAGGAGCTCCTGAACCTGGCCCGCCAGCTGCGCCCGTCGGCGCTCGACGACCACGGGCTCGTGCCCGCCATCGACGCCCAGCTCAAGCGTTTCTCGGCCCGCAGCGGGGTCGAGGTGCGGATGCGCGCGGAGGGCGACCCGTCGAACCTGGGCGAGGACGCGCAGACCGCTATCTACCGGACCACCCAGGAGGCGATCTCGAACATCGGCCACCACTCCGGCGCGACTGCGGTCGAGGTCGACCTGAAGGTGAACGGCAGCCGCGGCGAGCTCCGCGTGCGCGACAACGGGGCCGGCTTCGATCCTTCCCGTGCCCCAGGCGGCGGTCTCGGGCTGAAGGGCATGGCCGAGCGCGCACGCCTGGTGGGGGGCGAGCTCAATGTGCGCTCCTCACCCGGCGGCGGAACCACGATCACGCTGAGGATCGAATGATCCGCGTGCTGATCGCAGACGATCACGGCATCGTCCGGTCCGGACTGCGGATGCTGATCGAGCGGCAGGGCGACATGAGCGTGGTTGCGGAGGCCGACGACGGCGTTCACGCGCTCGAGCTGACCCAGGCAGAGCGGCCCGACGTAGCCGTGCTCGACGTCTCGATGCCGCGGATGACGGGCCTCCAGGCCGCCCGCGAGATCCGAGCCCACTCGCCCGACACCCGGGTGCTGCTCCTGTCGATGCACGACGACGAGCGCTACTTCTTCGAGGGCCTCGAGGCGGGCGCGGCCGGCTACGTCCTCAAGCGGGCCGCCGACACCGACTTGATCGACGCGCTCCGCACCGTGGCGGGCGGGCGCAGCTTCCTCTCCGGCGACGCCCAGGAGCTGCTCATGCGGGAGTGGCAGGAGGGACGCGCCGAGCCGGAGGACCCGCTGACCCCGCGCGAGCTCGAGGTGGTCAAGCTGATCGCCGAGGCCTACACGAACCGCCAGATCGCCGAGACCCTCAAGGTGAGCGAGAAGACGGTCGAGTCCCACCGCGCCAACGTGCTCTCGAAGCTCGGCATGCGCGACCGCGTGGAGCTGGTGCGCTACGCGATCCGCCGCGGCCTGGTTGAGGCCTAGCCGGCCCGCATACCCGGGCCACTACGCTCGGCGGGGTGAACCCCCGGGTGCTGATGGCGCTCGTCCTGCTGAGCCTGCTGTCGCTGGGAGCCGTCGTGCTGGCGGCCGCCGGCCGCGACGAGGAGAGCACGGTCTCGGGCGGCTCGCGGTTCGCGGGGGCCGTGATGCCGGATGGGCTGCGCGCCCCCGACTTCGAGCTTCGCGATCAGGACGGCGACCCGGTCTCGATGCGTGCCCTGCGCGGGCGGCCGGTGGTCGTGACATTCCTCTACACGACCTGCGAGGACTCCTGCCCGGCCCAGGCCCACGTGGTGAGGGGCGCGCTCGACGAGCTGGGGCACGACGTGCCGGCGCTCGCGATCGCGGTCGACCCGCCGCGGGACACGCCTGAGCGCGCCAAGGCATTCCTGTCGGAGCAGCGGGTGCTCGGCCGGCTCGACTTCGTGCTCGGGTCGCGGGCGCAGCTCCGCCCGCTCTGGAGGGCGTTCGCCATCCGGCCGCAGTCCGTGACCCAGGAGCACCAGGCGCGGTTCACCCTGGTCGACTCGCGCGGCTATCAAAGGGTCGGCTACCCCGGGTCCGAGGCCACTCCCGAGCGGCTGGCGCACGATCTCAGGCTGCTCGAGCGGGGCGGCTAGTCGGAACTGGACGAAATCTGGACGCGTCCAAACGGGCGGATCTGGACGAAGGTCCTATCCCTAGGTAGGGCGCGCGGGCCGATGCATGCCGTGACCCAATGGCCGCGTACTCAACCTTGCTGATCGGAATCGCCCTGTCCGGGGCGATCGTCGGGATCGCTGTCGCCTTCGGCCGCAGCTCGCGAGTGCTCGCGCGGAGCCATGACGACGCGCTGACCGACACCCTCACCGGCCTGGGGAACCGGCGCAGGCTGCTCGAGGACCTGAGCGACCTGCTCGCGAGCGGGGAGCCCGGCAGGTCGCGGCTGCTGCTGGTCCTCGACCTCGACGGCTTCAAGGCCTACAACGACACCTTCGGACATCCGGCGGGGGACGTGCTGCTGGCGCGGCTCGGGCGCGAGCTCGAGAACGCGGCCAGGGATTGCGGGGGGACCGCATACCGGCCCGGCGGCGACGAGTTCTGCGCGCTGATCGAGAACCGGCGCGCCGGCCGCCGGCGGCTGCGGGCCGCGGTGGGCGAGGCGCTCTTCACCGGAGTCCAGCACGTGACGGCCTCCTACGGCGAGGTCGTCCTGCCGCTCGAGGCCGACAGCGCCGAGCGCGCGCTGCAGCTCGCCGACCGGCGGCTCTACGCGGACAAGTCGCAGCGCAGGCGCCAGGCCGAGGCGCGCGAGGTACGGGATGCGCTGACCGAGGCTCTCAACGGCCGCCCGGCCGGCAACGCCCTCGGGGGAGTCGCCGACCTGGCCTGCCGAGTGGGCAAGGCGCTGGGTCTCAGGGGGGAGGAGCTCGAGCTCGTGGTGCGCGCCGCCGAGCTGCACGACGTCGGCAAGGCCGCCGTACCGGAGGCCATCCTCGAGAACCCCGATCGCCTCGACGAGGTCGAGCAGGCTCTGCTTCGCCAGCACACGCTGGTGGGCGAGCGGATCCTGTCGTCGGCCCGCCCGCTCGGACCGGTGGCGACGATCGTGCGCGCCGGCGACGAGCGCTTCGACGGGTCCGGGCATCCCGACGGGCTGAAGGGCGAGGACATCCCGCTGGCCGCCCGAATCGTCGCCGCGTGCGACTTCTTCCACACCCTTACCGAGCCGCAGCCCCTGGGGCGCGGCGTGTCCGCCGAGGTCGCGCTCGAGGAGCTGCGCGAGGAGGCGGGATCCCGCTTCGACCCGGCCGTCGTCGAGGCGCTCGCGCCGTTGACGCCGGCATCCGAGCCCGTCGCGGGGGAGGTGGCCTGATGCGCAGCGCACTGATCCTCATTGCGGCGTTGGCCTGCCTGCTCGTCTCCGCGCCACCGGCAATCGCCTCCTACGTCTCGGTCAGCCGCGACAGGCTCACGATCACCGGAGCGCCCGGGGAGGTCAACGACCTGCTGATCACCAGCGGCGAGCACGACGACGACCCGTACATACGCGTGCGCGAGTCCGGTCCCGGAGCCGGCATCTCCAACGGTTCGGGCTGCGTCCTGTACGCCGGGGACGTCTACTGCGGCTCGGCGCACCGGATCACGGTGAACGCCGGCGACGGCAACGACAAGGTCGTGAACCAGACCTCGCTCGAATCCAAGCTGACCGGCGGCCGCGGGGACGACCAGCTCTACGGCGGCGGCGGTGACGACACGGTCGAGGGCCAAGACGACGCCGACACGCTGTCGGGCGGATTTGGCGACGACGACCTCAAGGGGGGGCCCGGCTCGGACACCGTGACCTTCGCGTACGCGTGGTACGGGATCGTCGCGGACCCCGACGACTACGCCGACGACGGTGCCTTCGGCGGCCACGACAACGTGCGAAAGGACGTCGAGAACCTCGTTGGGGGGAGGGGCTCGGACCGGCTGTACGGGAACGCGGGCGCGAACTCGCTCACGGGCGGGGAGGGCGACGACCAGCTCTTTGGCGCCGAGGGCAACGACATGCTCACCGGCGGACCGGGCGAGGACGCCCTTCGCGGAGAGGCCGGCGACGACTGGCTCAACAGCCTCGACGGTGTGGGAGACAGCTCGTCGTGCGGCGAGGGCAACGACTCGCTGATCGCCGATCCGTCCGACGAGACGACCGGTGACTGCGAAAGCGTTTCGTATGGAGTGACCCCGCCGCCGCCTGCCGCGCCGCTGCCCGTTCGGGTGACGAAGAAGGTCGTGCGGGTGACCCCCCGCGGCCTAGCGCGGTTGCGCCTTCGCTGCACCAGCGTCGCCCGCGGCGGCTGCACCGGCACCGTCAAGCTCATCCTGCCGCGCCAGCAACGCGGGAGCTCGAACGCGAAGGCGAGCGCACAGCCCACCCGGGAGCGCGCGCGTCAGGTCGTGCTCGGCCGGGCTCGGTTCAGCGTCCGCAGCGGCCGCCTGGCCACGGTCAAGGTGCGGCTGTCGCGCAACGGCCGCCGCCGTGTCATGAGGCGCAGGCGGGTGCGCTGTCGGGTGAGCGTCGCGGTGCGCGATGCCCAGGGCGTGAGGCGGACCGTGACGGGCGTGGTGACGCTCAAGGCTCCGGAGGCGACGGCCCCGTGACCACATCCCGGATTGGAAGGCTCATTTTGCGCGGTTCGGCCGCCGTAGCGGCCGCGGCTTTCGTTCTCTACGCGGGGCTGACGCTGCTGATCGTGTGCGGGTCGACGGCCACGGAGTGCTCGCCCGTCACGGACTTCACGGAGCTGTACGTCTACAACGCGCTGATCGCGGCGGCAGCCGCCTTCTGCCTGGCACGGGCCCGCCACGTCGAGCGTGAGCGCGGCGCGTGGCTTGCATTCGGGCTCGGCCTCGCCGCCTGGGCCGCCGGCGAGGCGGCGTACACGCTGTTCCTCGACGGCCCGGTGGAGCCCGGCCACCCGAACGTCAGCGACGTGCTGTGGCTGCTCTTCTATCCCGCCACCTACGTGGGCATCGTCCTGCTGGTGCGCGCGCGGGTTAACGAGTTCCGCGCGAGCCTGTGGCTGGACGGCGTCGTCGGGGCCCTCGCGATGGCCTCTATCGGCGCTGCGCTGGCGCTCGGCCCGGTCACCTCGGGCGGCGACGGGATGATCGTCGCGCTCGACCTGATCTTCCTGCTCGGCGACCTGCTGCTGCTCGGCTTCGTCGTGGGCGCCCTGGCCCTCACCGGCTGGCGCCCGGACCGCACCTGGGTGCTGCTCGGGGCCGGGCTGGTGATGGCCGCGGTGGTCGACGGCTTCTTCCTCTGGCAGGCCGCTACCGGTGCCACCGCGGGCGCGACCCTTGCCACGGTGCTTTGGCCCGGCTCGACGCTGCTCGTGGGGGCCGCCGCCTGGCAGTCGCCCGCCGCGCGGCCCGTTCGCGCCGAGGGCTGGCGCCTGCTGGCAATGCCGACCGCCTTCGCCGTCGCCGCCGTCGGCGTGCTGATCTACGACCTGGCGCGACCCGTGGACGCCGGCGCCCTCGGGCTCGCAATGGCCTGCCTGCTCGCCGTGATCCTGCGCATGTCGGTCACCGTGCGCGAGAACCACGACCTGCTCGAGGGCAGCCGCCGCGAGGCGCTGACCGACGCCCTCACCGGCCTGTCGAACCGGCGCCGGCTGATGCTCGACCTCGAGCGCGAAGTCCGCTACGCCTCGACCAGCCAGCCCTGCGCGCTGGCGCTTTTCGACCTCGATGGCTTCAAGCAGTACAACGACCGCTTCGGCCACCCGGTCGGCGACGCGTTGCTCGCCCGGCTGGGCCGCAAGCTGGCGGACGCGGTCGGCGACGAGGGTGTGGCGTACCGCCTCGGCGGCGACGAGTTCTGCGTGGTCGCGCCGCTCGGCGAGCTGGCCGCGGGCCTTCTAGCCGAGACCGCGCGCGAGGCCCTCACCGACAGGGGCCGCGGCTTCGAAGTCGGCGCTTCTTGCGGCATGGTGATCATCCCGGAGGAGGCCACCGACGTCAGCTCGGCCCTCCGCCTGGCCGACCAGCGGCTCTACCGCGAGAAGGGCGAGGGGCGCCGCAGCGTGGTCAGCCGGCAGACGAGCGACGCGCTGCTGCAGGTGCTCAAGGAGTGCGAGCCTGGACTCGACGGGCACCTGCAGGTGGTGGCCGCGCTGGCTCGCGAGGTCGGCAGCCGCCTTGGGGTGACCGGCTCGGAGCTCGACGAGCTGACGCGCGCGGCCGAGCTGCATGACGTCGGCAAGGTGGCGCTGCCCGCCTCGATCCTGCGCAAGCCCGGGCCACTCGACGAGAGCGAGTGGAGCTTCGTGCGCCAGCACACCCTGGTCGGCGACCGCATCCTCAGCGCGGCGCCGGCGCTCAGCTCGCTGGCCCACGTGGTGCGTGCGTCGCACGAGCACTTCGACGGCAGCGGCTACCCCGACGGGGTCGCCGGCGAGGACATCCCCCTGGCTGCGCGCGTGGTCGCCGTCTGCGACGCCTACCACGCGATGACCTCCGACCGGCCCTACCGGACGGCGCTCGCCCACTGGGAGGCACTGGAGGAGCTGCGCCGGTGCGCCGGCCGGCAGTTCGACCCCGTGGTGGTCGCGGCATTCCGCGAGCTGATGGAGTCCGCCTCGGAAGGGGCGCACACAGCGCAGGTCGCCTGACTCGCGTCGTTATCCTACCCCGGAGGTAGGTTTTAGAGACGACGCGATGATGTTCTCAACGAAAGCCGAGTACGGCGTGCGCGTGATGGCGCACCTCGCTTCTCGAAACGGCGAGGAGCCGATCTCGCTGGGATCGATCGCGGAGGCGGAGGGCCTGCCCCTCGCCTACCTCGAGCACCTGGTCCAGCGTCTGCGGCGAGCGGGCCTGGTGGAGTCGCGCCGCGGCGCGCACGGCGGGTACTCGCTGGCCAAGCCGGCCGGCGAGATCTCGATGGCCGAGGTGGTCGAGGCCCTCGAGGGCGAGATCGCCCCGATCGAGTGCATCAGCGCCGGCTCCGACGGCACGCTCGTCTGCGCGCGTGAGGGCCAGCCCGGCCACGATCCCTGCCCCACGAAGCTGCTCTGGACCCGCGTACAGGGTTCGATCGTGCGCACCCTCGGAGACATGACCCTCGCCGACCTAGTCCGCCCCGCCCCCAATAAGAAGAAGGAGACCCTGACCGCTTGACCCTCGAGATCCAGAACCTGCACGTGCGCACGGAGGAGCGCGAGATCCTCCACGGCGTCGACCTGACCGTGAGGAAGGGCGAGACGCACGCCCTGATGGGGCCGAACGGCTCGGGCAAGTCCACGCTCGCCAACAGCCTGATGGGCAACCCGAGCTACGAGATCACAGAGGGGCGGATCCTGCTCAACGGCGAGGACCTCACCGAGGCCGACCCCGACGAGCGCGCCCGGGCCGGCCTGTTCATGGCCTTCCAGTACCCGGCCACGATCCCGGGCGTCTCGGTGGCGAACTTCCTGCGGATGGCGATCAACGCCGGGCGCGAGGAGCCCATCAAGGTCAAGGAGTTCGGCGAGCTCCTGAAGCAGAACATGGACCGGCTGCGGATCGACCGCGAGTTCACGAGCCGCTACCTGAACGAGGGCTTCTCGGGCGGCGAGAAGAAGCGGGCGGAGATCCTCCAGCTCGCCATGCTCCAGCCGGAGTTCGCGGTGCTGGACGAGACCGACTCCGGCCTCGACATCGACGCCCTGCGCGTGGTCGCGGACGGCGTCAACGCCATGCGCGTGCCCGAGCGGGGCTTCCTCATCATCACCCACTACACGCGGATCCTCGAGTACGTCCGCCCGGACTTCGTCCACATCATGCTCGACGGCCGGATCGTCCGGGAGGGCGGACCCGAGCTGGCGGACGAGCTCGAGGAGAAGGGCTACGAGTGGGTGCGCGAGGAGGTCGCGGCGGGTGCCTCCTAGCTTCGTCGAGGACCGCCGCCGGGCGGCGCTCGAGCTCTTCGAGCGGGAGCCGCTGCCGCACTGGCGGCGCTCGGGCTTCTGGACCACCACCCTGCGGAAGCTCGAGATCGACCGGCTCGAGAGCCGCCACTACG
>DATACN010000143.1:0-9525 GCA_036258995.1 Thermoleophilaceae bacterium
CGCCGGCCGCGCAGCCGGCGGCCCGGCCGCGAGCAGCCTGAGCCGGGCAGCCGATAGGAGCCTCCCCCGCTGTCGCCGCCGCTGCCGCCCGGCGCCAGGCGGTCGAATACCAGCGGCCGCCCGACGCTCGTCAGGCCGTCATCGCCCTCCTCGTCACGCGCGCGGATCCCGATGTAACGCTTGGCCCCCTCGGGCAGCGCCAGCGCCTGGCGCGTGCCTGGCTCGGCCGGCGCCAGGCTTACGGCCAGCGGCTCCGCGCCGGCGAAGTTGGCCCCGGTGATCGGCTGGTCGGAGTGCACGACCTGGTAGGCGTCGGCCTTGCCACACAGCAGGTCGTCGCCCGGCGCCCGGAAGAAGAGCGAGCCGCCATCGATCACGGGGTCGAAAGGCCGTCCCGGAGAGACGGCGTCGCGCCGGGCGTCGCCGGAGCTCGCATTGTCGTGGTGGAAGCGCGGCCACGATGAGGGCGAGCAGGCCGGCCCTTCCGTCACGTAGGCGAGCATGACCCCGGCCCGCGTGATGGCGAACACCGTCTTTCGCGTCCCTGCGTCGGTCTCGAGCCGGCCCCACGAGCCGACCAGCGGGTTGGCCACGATCCAGTCGGCGGTCAGCTTGGGCCAGGCGCCGCTGATCGTCGACCCGTCGGCGCGGTAGCCCTGGAGGTCGAGGGAGGCCGAGCCCGACAGGACCTCCTGCCCCTCCTCACCGTCGAGATCGGCGATCGACGGGCCGGTCAGGAACTGCAGGTCATTCGTCCGGGCCGGGTAGCCCTCGCGAAAGCTGCCGCTCGCCGCGTTCCACCCGCCCAGGAAGTCCTGACCGGCCTGGTACTCGGGCAGCGCGATGTCGAGCGCGCGGCCCGCACCGAGCGCGGGCGTCAGGAAGCTCGGGTCGCCCTCGGGCTCGAGCGCCCCGAAGGCGGGATGCCCGAAGGCGTTGATGACCGGCGTGTCGGTCTGCTCCGGCCCGTTCGCGCCGTCACTCTGGAGCGGGATCGGCCGGCCCCCCTCCTCGCCGTAGCAGGAGGTCGCGTCGGGATTGAAGATGAAGGCGGGGCCGGCGTGGGCCAGCGCGCCAATCTTCGGGCCCTCCCCGCCCTCCGGGCAGTCGACCACGCCGATCACCGGGCTGCCGGTGACCCCCTCACCAACTATCGGCAGCGTGGACGTGCCCGACTGGGCCAGCTTCAGCGGCCACTGGCCGGGAACCGTGGGCGGGGCGGTGGACGGGTTGCCGTCGGGATCGCCCTCGGCCGTCAGCGCGTACAACCGCGTGTTCGCCTCGCCGAGCGCCCCCTCGAGGATCTGCACCACGATGTTCTGGAAGTTCGAGACGTTCTGCGGCCCTTCGTGCTCGTTGGCCTCGTACTCCTCGTTGGTGCCGACGACGATCTCGGGCTTCCCGTCGCCCGTGATGTCGCCCACCGCCGGCGTGTCGATGATCGCGCCCTGCTGCTCGTCGTCGGCTCCCTCGAGCTTCGACTCGTCGAAGTCAACCGCGTGGGTCTGCGGATCGATCGAGCTGACCTTCGAGAGGTCCACGAGCAGGGCCGGGAAGCCGTCCACCGGCGAGCCGTCGTGGTTCCACGCGTACACGTGCCTGTCCATCGAGGCGGCGACGATCTCGAGCCCGCCACCGTCCTCGCCGGGGTCGAGGTCGGCGAGCACCGGCGAGCCGATGAACCCGTGCTGGGTGCGGTTGCGCTGGCCCTGACGGACGTTGCGGAACGGCTGCAGCGGCTTGCCCGAGAAGTTGATCTCGCTCTCGCGCGTGAAAAGCCGCTGGCCCTCGGCGTTCCACGCGTAGACCTTGCCCTCGAGGTCTGCCGCCACTACCTCGGGAGCGCCGTCCCGGTCCATGTCGGCCGCTGCCACCGACGACAGGATCGCGCCGCCCACGTTGTCGGTGACGGCGCCGGTCTCGAAGGCGCGGCCCCCCAGATGGAGCGGCGGCAGGTCGCCGCGGACAGGCCAGCCGGGCAGCTCGCTGCCGTCGCGCCGGTACGCGTGCACGAACCCGTCGGACCCGCCTATCACCAGCTCGTTGCGGTTGTCTCCGTCGAGGTCGACGAACAGGGGCGACGATGCGCCGTCGCCCCCTAGGTCGCGCGGGAAGCCGTCGAGCATCTCGGCGTCTCGGTGCAGGCGAAGGTTGCGCCGGTCCTCGCCCGTGAGCTCGGCCCCACCGGTGCCCTCCCGCGTGACCACCAGCTTCACCACGAACCCGTAGGGATCGATGTTTGGCCGCCCGCTCGTGGGCGTCTGGGACGTGCCCTCCCCGGGCTCGCGCCCCTTGAAATCAGCGGTGTTGTCGGGGAACCGCTCCTTCAGCGCCGCTATGTCCACGGTGCCGACGACCCCGGCGAAGCGGCCGGTCCGGTCATCGCCGTTGCAGTGGTGATCCCCGGCCACGGGCTCGAAGTCGCCATCGTCCGCCGTCGAGGAGTTGTTCGGATATGAGCCCGGCGCGACGAACAGCCGGCAGCTGTAATCACCGCCGCGCGCGTCCACCTCGCCGCGCACGTCGAGCGTGGCCTGATCGGGGTCGACGAACGAGTACCAGTCCGGCGACGTGATCTCGGCCTCGGGCGGGATGGTGCCGGCCACGGTCGTCTCGACCGCCCGGTTCATGTTCACGCGGCCGTAGCCGTAGAACTGGTCATGGCCGCCGCGGGCGGGATAGGAGCGCGAGCCCGGCGGTCCCCCTGGAGCGCGGCTCTGCGTGCCGGGGTCGGATAGGAAGGGGTCGGTGCATGCGGGCGTCGGGTTGGTGCTGCAGGAGGGCTCGGGTCCAGGCCCGCTGAAGTCCACGTCGTCGGAGAGCTGCTGACCGTCCACGACACCGGAGGCCATGAGCTGGCGCACCTCGTTGCCGCTCACCAAGCACGACGACCCGTCGGAGCGCTCGCAGCTGGGATGGTCGCCGAGGTCGCCCGCCTCTTTCGCGTTCAGCGCGGCGCTGTAGATCAAGCCCGCCATCCCGGAGGCCCTCCCGGTGGCGTCAGAGGAGCAGCTGACGCTCGGTATCGCGAGCGTGATCTTCGAGTTGAAGTTGGTGCAGCCGTTGAACGACAGGTAGGAGGGCGACCCGAGCGGAAGGCCCACCTCCGGGTCGGTCGCGTACTTGGTGACCGAGTTGACGAGGATCACGTGTGGGTTGCTCGACGGCCAGTTGTTGTGCTGCGCGGCCTCGTCGGCCGCCGACGCGATCACGGTGACCCCGTGGTCGTAGGCGTACTCGACGGCCTGAGTGCCGAGCGTGGAGTTGTTGAGCGTGCCGAGCGCCTCCTGCACCACTTCCACGTCGTTGTCCGTGGCGTAGATCACGGCCTCCGCGAAGCGGTTGACATCGGCGATGAAGGAATCCCCCACGCGCATGTGGATGGACATGCAGTTGGGGCAGGCGCCCAGGTCACCGCCGTTGTCGGCCTCGCCGGTCGAATCGCGCGCCTCGCCGGTCCCGTGCCCGTACTGCACGTCGTCGTAGGGATCGTTGTCGTTGTCCAGGAAGTCCCAGCCGACGATGTCGTCGACGAAGCCGTTGCCGTCGGCGTCACTGCCGTTCGAGAAGGCGATCAGCACGTCCTGGGGGTCGATCACCCCCGGCGGTCCCACGCCGCCTTGCGCGGAGCTGTCGGCCGGCACCTGTGAGTCGCAGAGGTAGTCGAGCACGTTGAAGACGCCGTCCTGGTTGGCGTCGTAGGGGTCACCGCCGGGCGGCACCGCCGGCATCGGACAGGTGCCGCCGCCCTCGCTCGGCGCGGAGCGGTCCTGCGCGGGCACCGGAAGCTCGCCCCGGCTGAGGCGGGTCTTCCTGCGCAGGTCCTCCATCGCCCCCGCGTCGTTCCACTTGATGCCGGAGTCGAGCACCGCGATCGTCACGTCTGGCCGGCCTGTGGTGGTCTCGAACGCGGTCTCTGGCGGAAGGTTGTGATCGACGAGGTGGGCTCCCCTCACACCGTTGAGCTCGCGAGGGTCGCCGGCGAACGCCGCGTTGTCGAGGCCGAACGAGGCCGCGTACATCCACTCGCGCTTGTCGTTCAGGTCGTCCGGTCGCGCCTCGCTGTCCGGCAGCCGGTACTGGTCGTAGTCCCGCGGGCCCGCCTGCTGCCCGTAGGGGAACTCCGCGTAGGCGGCGCCGGAGCCAGCCGCCGCCAGGGCGAGCGTGCCCGTCAGCGCGGCGAGCAGGCGCCTCACGAGAACCCCCGCATGAAGCGCTTGGCGCTAATCCGGCCACCGCTCAGTGCCAGGTCGGCGATCCCGACCTCGCGGACACTGCCGCCGCGCACCTTGAAGACGAGCCGTGCGCGACTGCCGCGGGCGAGGTACCAGCGGTTGGCGCCGATCCGGAACGAGCGCGCCCGCGGGAAGCGCGCGCGCAGCGCGCCGACGGTGGCGCCGCGAGTGATGCCTCGGATCCGGTAGCGCCGGCTGGAGCTGAGGGCGAGCACCGCCTTGACGCCGCGGTAGCCGACGCGGATGTGCCGGCCGTCGGTCAGGCAGAAGCGGTCCACGGAGCGCCGGGGCCGGCTGAAGCTGGGGTACGCGCCGCGTTGGCGCCGCCGCAGCGCGCCCAGGCGCACCCTGCCGAGCCGCAGCCCGCGCACCCGCCCGGTGGGCCGCGCACAGCGCCCGAGCGCGTAGCTGATGGCGCCACCGACGCCCTGGCCGGCCGCCTGGCCGTCGCCTCCGGCGCCGCCGGCTTCGGCGCCGTCCCCCGGCTGGGCAACGGGGCAACTCACCGCGGCCGCCGACGAATCGGCGCCCACTGCCTGCGAAGCCGCACCGTTGTAGTTGCCGAACTCGTCCTTCACGCAACCGGCGCCCACGACAGCCGACTCCCCCGGCGCCAGCGCCCGGCTCGTGCGCCAGCGACCGCGGGCAGGGCTCGCGGGCACCGTCTCGCTCCCGCCCGGGCCGATGACCGTCACAATGGCTTCGCTCGCGTCGCCGAAGTCGATCCAGGGGCGGAAGCTGCAGTCGAAGCAGAACGTCTCGCCGGCTGCCGGGTCGGTGTTGCCCGGCTCGAGCCTGATCTCGGGGAAGTTGCGGACGAAGCGCGGCAGCGGGCCGTCCTGGCCGTGGTCGTAGCTGTCGGGATAGTCGATCGGGCCGATCTCTGGCGCCGTGACGTAGTTGCCTTTGGCCGGATCGGGATCCTCGCTCCGGTCCACGATGTGGTGTCTCTTGTTCGTCGAAGTCGGGCCTGCTTCGAAGCTCACGGTCCCGTCGTCCTCGGTCTTGATGTCCGTGACGGTGATCCCGCTCCACGGCCGCACCTCGAACGGCTCCGACTCGACGCGGTAGGGCTCGGGCTGCCTGTTCTCGCGCCGCTGCCCCTCGACCACGAACCGATACACCCCCGCCGGGGTGGCCCGGTTGCCCTCGACCGTCTCGAAGCGCGACGCAAAGGCCTCGAAGTGCGCGGTCCAGCGCCATTCGTGCTGGCCCGCCTCATATGGCGGTGCGTCCTCGAAGTCGGGGTACTCGATCGTGATCGGAACCTCCCCCGCCTGGCCCGCGTAGTCGCGCCACTGGCCGTCGAGGCGGCGCTGAACCTTCGCCTCGGGATCGTCGGTGTAGTTCGACCCGCCGATCCAGGTGAAGAACGCGGCGTCGAAGCGCTCCACGTCCTGGGGCTGGCTGACCGCGCCGGGCTCACCACCGTCGTCGGGCAGCCGGGCCTCGTAGGCCGCGGTCACGTCCTCGCCGCCCTGGCCTACTGCGGCCGCACGCGCGTCGTTCAAAGCCAGGTCGGCCGGGACCTTCAGCTCGCCCAGCTCCGACGGGAACAGCTTCTGCTCGTTGCCCCCGTTCAGGAAGCGGCCCATGTTCACGAGCCGGCTGGCCATGTAGTCGCTCGAGTGCGGCCCCCAGCCGGTCAGCGCCTTGCGGTAGTGGTCGCCGCGCTGATACTCGCGATACGTCGCGATGTAGCCGTTGTAGTCGTTGGCCATCGCGATCGGGACGGTCAGCCGGTAGCCACGATCGGCCGAGGGGGACTGGTTGGATCCGGTGCAGGGCTCGTTCCAGGCATCCTCCGGCACGCCGGCAGGGTCTCCGCAGCGGTCGTCGTGGGTGTAGTTGCCCTTGATCTGGCGAACGTCCGTGGGCTCGGCGTCGGCCTGCGGCGCGTACTCGACGTCGTTCCAGCCGTTGGCGGGGTTCACCACCTGCCTGTGCATCCGCTGCACGCTTCGATCGGAGAGCGGGCCGAGCGTGAGGGACGGGTCGCGCGGGTCCGGGCAGGTCCAGGTCGCGTTCGGGTCGTAGCCCTCCGGCCCCTGGCCGTGCGTTCCGCCCGGGTTGGGCGTGCACTGCTGCTTCCAGTCGTAGCCGAGGTACTCGTTGTCCGGGACGCGGTCGGTGCGGGTCTCGATGTTGCGGCTCTGGTCGGCCCATTGCTCGCAGGAGCAGATCGGGACGAAGATGTCGCCGATCCGGAAGGCCTGGAGGTGGACGTTGATGTCCTCTTGCAGCGCGGCGTAGCTCGGCGCCGAGTAGGTGGCCGGGATCGGAATGCCGAGCCGCTGGAGGTCGTCCTCGTCCACGCCCGGGTCGATCGGCGGAGCCGGCGGATAGGGGATCGAGTCGCCGGGGAAGCCGAGCGTCTTCAGTCCCTCGCGGACGTCCTTGCAGTCGGGCAGCCCGACGATCGGGAAGCGGGGGTCGCCCTCGAGGGCCGGCTTCGACATGCAGTTCGAGACGCCTGGATATGGGTGCGTGGTCGGGCCGGGAAACCAGCGGTCGTCGAAGGCGACCTCGTGGTCGAGGAAGTCGGCGCGGAACGGGACGAACTTCTGCGGCATCTCCGGCGTGCCGTTGGCGATGTCCTCCCACGTGTCGACGATCGTGTCGGACATGAGCCGGGCGCCGAACTCGGCCTGTCCGTACTCCCGGTGGCTGAACTCGAGCCGCTCGTGGATCGAGTGGTAGCTGCTTCGCTCGGGCTCGGAGGTGCCGACGGCGTTCTGGGTGAAGATCGTCACGGCGCCCGTGGCCTTGTCGGTCATGGCCTCGAGCGGAGCCAGGTAGTCCTCCGAGATCAGGTCGTTGCCGTCGAGAAACTCGGGGTGGAGGCCGAAGTTGACGAGGTTCGCCAGTGGCCTGGGGTTGGCCGGATCGGACACGTCGTCCAGGCGCACGACCGTCATGTCGTGGTCCGTGTCGTCCTGCGGATATCCGGCCGGGGTTCCGTCGTCGGCGATCGCCGGCCCGAACGAGTGGCGGTGTGTCTTGTCGAAGCTCGAGACCGAAGCGCCGACGCGCACAGGCACGAGCGACTCGGCCGCCCGCTCGACCGCCTCGGCCATACGCTTGGCGTAGTAGTTGTAGAAGCGCACGTCGAAGACGTCCTGGAACGCCCAGACGCCCCAGGACGTCGAGGAGTAGAAGGGCGAGGAGTGGTTGTGGGAGACCGCCATCGTCAGGTTCTCCCTGCCGATGCCCGAGCTCCCCGCCTCGAGCAGCTGGGCCGTCCGGCGCCAGAGGAGGTCCTGGGGGATGTAGAGGTCGTTCTTGACGAGGGCGAACGGCTCCCCGGAGGGGCCCTCCACCACCAGCGCGCGGATCTGGAGGCGCGACTGCAGGCCGTAGGACGACCGCCGGCGCGTGGAGAGCGCGGTGGGATCGTAGTTGCCCTCGCTCGGATGGACGAAGGTCCCGCCCTCAGGGTCTTCGCTGACGTCGCCGGCGTACTGGCCCGCCGACGCGCCCACGTGCCAGCTGGCGTCGACCACCGCGACGCCGGCCTTCAGCTCCGCCGCACTCGCATGCGTCGGTACGACCAGCAGCGTCGCCGCCAGCCCGACCGCTGTCAGTGCCCGCTTCAAGCGCCTCCCGCAGGGATTGTCCCGGCACGCGGCGGCCCCGGCAAGGGGGAGGTGGTCTAGGCGGCGCTCAGCGGCGACGCAGTCGCCGCAGAGGCTTGCGTCGCTTCGGCCGGCCCTTGTCGGCGGGCTCGTCAGGCTCGGGCGCGGCGGCCTCGCCGCGCAGGGCGAACACGACGTCGCCCCCGCAGTGAGGGCAGTCGCCGGCTCCGATCACCACTGGGCTCTCGATCCGGCGTCCGCAGGCTGTGCAGCGAAATCGCGGCATTCCCCCCGCAATCGGCACCCAGAGGGGGGACCTTTAGTACCCGTAAGGGTCGGAACCTCCCGGTCCCGGTGCGGCCCCGCCGCCGCGGCAGCCCCGCCTTCCGGGCCCGCGCCAGGGCAGCCGGACGATCACCCGGGAGGAGTTGTTGCGCTCGTTCGACTCGTAGATCCCGTTGCCGGGGTCGGCGATGTGCACGTAGGCGAAGCACCCGCGCAGCCCGGTCACGTCGATCCACTGCTCGGGATACGTGGGCGGGTAGACGTCCGACCAGCCGACCGAGGTGCCGATCGTCTCCCGCTGCCGAGCGGGATAGGTGTCGCAGGCGGGATACACCGCGCGCGGCGGGGACCGCCGCATCCGCGGGCGAGTGTGCATGTAGTCGCGCAGGCAGTAGCTCACCTTCGGGCCGTCGCGCTCGAGGCGCACCCGCCGGCCGTCGCCGTCGAGACGCCAGAGCTCGAACCGGGCGGCGTTGTGGAACTTCCACCAGCGCCTGCCGAGGTGGGCGTACTTGAACTCCATCCGCGCGCCGGTCTCGACGCCGATGCGACCGCCCGCGCGCCGGTAGATGCGCTGCCGGGCACGCATGAAGCGGGGGCCTATGCGCCGGCCGTGGAGCTCGGCGGGCCCGCGGCCCACGTTGTCGATCGAGTTGCCGGCGCGCAGCCTGACTCGCCTTCCCACGCGCTGGGCATAGATCCCGAACGGGGGCGCCATGATCAGGTCGGGGCAGTTGAGGAAGCGCACCCGCTCGGTCAGGCATGGGTTCTCGTCGAGCCGCTGCGAGCTCGAGACGTCGCCCGCCCCGGCCATGCCGGGCGCTGCGGCGATCGCCACGCCCGCCAGCGCGGGCGCCAGCCACATTCGGAGGGGAGGCACGCGCACAGTTCTAGCGACAACGCCCGCCGGAGCCGCGAGTTTCGCCGCTAGCGCGTGCAGGGCCCGGTGCCCACCGGATCGCGCGCCCGGCCCAGGGCTTCCCGCACCACCGAGTCGGGCACGCCGAAGCCGCTGCGGCTGCCCTCCGACACCGTGGCGGCGAAGATCGTGGTCACCACCCGGCCGCGCCCATCGACCATCGGGCCGCCGGAGTTGCCCGAGCGCACCTGGCCGCGCACGGCGGTGATGCGGCGGCGCACGGGGCCGCGCCCGTAGGCGTCCTGCGTGATGACGGTCTCGGTCTGCCCCAGCCGCCCGGGCCGCACGTCGTAGGGGCCGTTCTCGGGGAAACCGAGTATGGCGGCGGAGGTCCCGACTCTGGAGTTCACATGCAGCGGAAGTGCCGGGACCCCCGCGAGCCCCGGCGCGCTGAGGACGGCCAGGTCGTTGCGCGCGTCGAACCAGATCGCCTGGGCGTCGAAGCGGGGCCCGTCTCCGCCCGGCTGCACCTCGGTGTCGTCCTGGCCGGCGACCACGTGCGCGTTCGTCA
>DATACN010000144.1:0-4545 GCA_036258995.1 Thermoleophilaceae bacterium
GGTCCCGGCCGAGGAGGCGGAGCGCTACTTCCCGCACCGAGGCCTCTCCCGCCGCGCCTACCGGGCCCGGACCGAGTTCGTGCGACCACCGCGCCCGATGGGCGCCGGCGAGACCCAGGTGATCGAGCTGGAGGTGGAGAACAGGGGTGACGCCTGGTGGCCTGCCGGCGACGACAGCCCGGCGATCCGCGTCACGCACCGATGGCTGGGCGTGGGGGGGTCCGCGCTCGGGCAGGCGTCCCGCACGCCGCTGCCGGAGACGCTCGCTCCCGGCGCCAAGACGCGCGTGCTCCTGGTTGCAGAAGCGCCTGTCTGGGCCGGCCGCCACCGCCTGCGCGTGGACCTCGTCCATGAGGGGGCGCGCTGGTTCGACGCTGCGGCCGAGCACGTGGTGGAGGTGCGGGCGGCACTCGACCGGGCGAAGCTGGGCTCGCCGCCGCCCGCACCCGAGCGCGGCTACGCGGGCGAGATCGGCCCCGCCGCCGAGCGGTTTGCCATGGAGGTGGGTGAGCGCTCGACTCTCGACGTGCGCGTGCGCAATCTGGGCTCCCGCAGCTGGCAGTCGTCGGGCGACGGCGGTCCGCCGGTTTTCCTGAGCTCCAGGTGGCTCGACCCGGGCGGCACGGTCGTCGTCTCCGATGCCCCGCGGACGCCGCTGGTCCCTCCCGTCGCGCCCGGCGCCGAGCGGGTTGTCCCGCTCGACCACGCTGCGCCGGTGCGGCCCGGCGACTACACGATCGAGATCGACCTGGTGGAGGAGGGCGTGCGCTGGTTCGGCGACCCGCAGCCCGTCAGCGTGCAGGTGTCGGCCCCAGCCGAGGTCCGCCGCCGGTTCGACCGCGCGAAGCGGTCCAGCACTGGGCTCAAGGCGCGCCTGCGCCGCCGCCGCGCGCGCTCGATCCCGCATGCGATCCACCGCGTCTGGCTCGGCGACCAACCGCTGCCCGATGAGCACCGCTACTACGGAGAGACATGGACGCATCACCATCCTGGCTGGAGCCTGCGGCTATGGGGCGAGCGGGAGGCCGCGCGCCTGATCCCCGCCTCCGTCAGACGCCTGTCACGCAGCCACTCGGAGACCTCCAACCTGATGCGCTACGAGATCCTCCGTCGCGTCGGCGGCATCTACGCGGACACCGATGTCGAGTGCCGGCGTCCGTTCGACCCGCTGCTCGACGGAGTGGATGCATTCGGAGCCTGGGAGAGCCCGTTCCGCGTCGGCTCCGCGGTGCTCGGCTCGGTGCCCGGCCACCCTCTGTTCGAGCTCGCCGCGAACGAGGCGCGGGTCACGATCGGCCGCGGGATCAACAGCGTCGAAAGCAACGGGCCGGGATTTTTGACAGAGCTCATCGCCGAGCGGCCGTCGATCGCCGTCTTCGACACGGAGCTCTTCTACCCCTACCGCTGGGACGAGCCGCATCGGCGCAACGAGCCCTTTCCGAACTCTTACACGGTGCACCACTGGGCCAAGTCATGGGTGGGCAAATCCGACGGCCGGGCTCAGCCGCGGGAGGGGAAGTAGTCGCACACCAACGTGGGCGACATGCCAAAGCGGACGCCCGCCCTGAGCATTCGCTCGAGCAGGAACCAGTCGCCCGGGGTCTGCAGCGCCGCCGCGACCAGCTCGCGCTCGAAGAAGCGTAATCCGGCGTGGTAGACGGCGCCCTGCCAGCCGAACTGCTCGCGGCGGGGCGGAAAGTCGCCCAGCTCGAATGTGGAGCCATCGCTCAAGACGGTGCGCAGCCGCCCGTAGGCGACCTCGAGCCTGCGCGAGCGGGCCTCGTCGAGCAGCGTGCGTACGTGGTCGGGGTACATCAGGTCGTCGTCGTCGAACGACACGAGCCAGCGCCCGCGTGCCATCCGGAAGGCCTCGTTTCGCGCCATCGTGCTTGCCACGTACCAGTGGCGCTCTGGGTCGTCCCCGACAACGATCCGCTGGGTCAGGTTGCGGTAGCGAAGCCGCGGGTCGTCGAAGGCGGCCACCGCCTCCGCCACCTCCTCGGCGGCGTGGTCGCCGACCACGATCACATCGAGGTTGCGGTAAGTCTGGCCCAGCACCGAAGGCAACACGCGCTCGCGTAACAACCGCGGCCGATCGTAGGTCGCGATCGCCACCGACACGAGCGGCTCCTCCTCGCTGAACGCGAGCTCGTACTCCGGGCTCTCCCGCAGGCGCCAGAGCCGCCGGCGGTTCTCGGCGTCCTCGGCGACGAGCGGAAGCAGCATCCCGGACACCTCGCGAAGCTGCTCCTCGACTCGCGTGAGCCGCTCTTCGATGCGAGCCAGCGACCGCACAACCTCGGGCAGGAGGCGAAGCCACACGGCCAATAACGTATCCGCGTGATGCGAGTCCAAGTCTTCGGAGCGGACACCGGGCCGGAGGAGATCGCTGCCCTGGAGCCCAGCGTGACCGGTGGCTGGATGGGCATGGGGCCACGGGTCGCCGAGTTCGAGCGCGCGTTCTCCCAGCGCATCGCAGCCGAGCTGGTGATGGTCAACAGCGGCACGAGCGCGCTTCACCTGGCGATCGAGCTGCTCGACCTGCCGGCGGGCTCGGACGTGGTGCTGCCCTCCTTCACGTGGGTCGGCTGTGCACATGCCGTAGCACTTGCCGGGCACCGACCGGTCTTCGCCGACGTCGCCCTTGAGACCCAGAACATGGGGCCAGACCACGTCGAGGCCGCCATTACGGATCGCACGGCGGCGATCATGGCGGTCCACTACGCCGGCAAGCCGGCGCCGATCGATGAGCTCGCAGGCTTCGGCGTGCCGATCGTGGAGGATGCCGCACACGCGGTGGACTCCCGCGTCGGGGAGCGCTGGTGCGGAACGCTCGGCGAGCTCGGTGTCTTCAGCTTCGACAGCGTCAAGAACCTGGCGACGCCCGACGGCGGCGCGGTCATCTGCCCCGATCCCGCCACGGCCAGCCGGGCGCGGCAGCTGCGCTATTGCGGGATCGGCGCCAGCGGCTTCGAGCGCAGGGACGGCGATGGCCGCTGGTGGGAGCCGACTGTCGAGCGTGTCTTCCCGCGCATGCTCCCGAACGACGTCAGCGCCAGCATCGGGCTGGCGCAGCTGCAGCGGCTCGCGATCGGGCAGCAGCGGCGGCGGGACATCTGGGACCACTACGACAGCCGGCTGGCGCACCTACCATGGCTCGAGACTCCGGTTGGCCCCGCTGCGGGCGAGCGCCATTCCTACTTCACCTATCTGGTGCGTGTGACCGACGGCAGGCGGGACGCGCTCGCGCGCGAGCTGCTCGCGAACGGCGTCTACACCACCCTCCGCTACGCCCCGCTACACCGGGAGCGCATCTTCGACTCCGGGTCGGTGCTGCCCAACACCGAGCGGCTGGCGGAGGAGGCGCTAAACCTGCCGCTGCATCCGGGCCTCTCCGACGCCGACGTGGAGCACGTGGCCGGGCTGATCGCCGGCTTCTGACCTCAGTGGGAGCCCGGCCCTTGCTCATATGCGGCACGCGCAGCTTCGCGGAGGAGGTCGCCGACCTGGTCTCCGAGATCCCTGAGCTCGAGCTGCGCGGCTTCGTCGAGAACATGGACCGCGCGCGCTGCGAGCGCGAGCTCGAGGGCCGGCCGGTTCACTGGGTGGGGGACATCGGCGAGCTGGCGCCGAGCCACAGCGTTGTGTGCGCGCTGGTGACGACGGAACGCGGGCGCTTCACCGACCAGGTCGAGGGGATGGGCTTTCGCGCCGCCGCGGTCGTGCATCCCAGCGCCCGCGTGGCGCCGAGCGCGTCCGTCAGCGAGGGAGCGATCGTGAGCGCTGGGGTGGTCACAGGCGCGCACGCGCGGATCGGGCGCCACGCCCTTCTCAACCGCGGCGTGCTCGTCGGGCACCACACTGCCATCGGCGCCCACGCCAGCATCTTGCCCGGCGCCAACGTCGCCGGTAACTGCCGCGTTGGCGAACGGGCCTTCGTGGGAATGGGTGCGCTCGTGCTGGACAACATCGAGGTCGGGGCCGACTCGGTGGTCGCGGCGGGGTCGGTGGTCACCCGCGACGTGCCGGCGCGATGCAAGGTGATGGGGGTGCCGGCCCGCATGGTGGACGTCTCCCCCTCGACCCGCTGAGCGGTTACCCGCTGCTGGCCGAGCGCCTGTGCGACGCGCCGATCCGCTCGCACCCCGCGGCGCGGGCCATCGGCGCGCTGGCCTGAGGGAACTTCCGGCCACCGCCGGTTGTACAAGCGACACGGTGGAGGACCGGCCACTGGACGAGTCGGAGCTAATCGCTCGGGCGAAGCGTGGCGACCTTCGCGCATACGAGGAGATCGTGGAGCGGCACCAGACGATCGCGTTCAGGACGGCGTGGCTGATCACCGGCTCGGCCGCCGACGCCGAGGAGGCGGCGCAGGATGCGTTCGTCAAGGCGCACGCGGCGCTTGGCCGCTTCCGGGAGAGGGCGCCGTTCCGACCATGGCTGATGCGGATCGTCGCCAATGAAGCCCGCAATCGCCGCACGGCCGCCGGCCGCCGCGAGCGCCTGACGCTGCGCGCGGCCGAGGAGCGCCGCCCGGGAGACGCG
>DATACN010000145.1:0-21586 GCA_036258995.1 Thermoleophilaceae bacterium
AGGAGATCGACTTCGTGCCGAACCGGCGCGGCCGCGGCCAGGCCCCGTTCGGCGGCTACAACTTCGGCTGGAGCCTGTTCGAGGGCCGCAGCCGCCTGCGCTCGGGGAGCGCGCCGGGTCACGTGCCCCCTGTCATCGAGCCCACCCACTCGCAGGGCTCCTGCTCGATCGCGGGCGGCTACGTGATCCGCGACCCCTCCTTCGGCCGCTTCCGCGGCACCTACGTGTACGGCGACCTCTGCGATCCGCGGCTGCGCGGGGCCCGGCTGCGGCGCGGGCGCGCCCGCAACAACCGTGCCCTCGGCCCGCGCATCGGCGGCCTGGTCTCCTTCGGCGAGGACGCGAGCGGCGGCGTCTACGCCGTCTCGCTCCGAGGGCCGGTCTACCGGCTGCTGCCTCGGCGCTAGCCCGTCAACGAGAGCTCGACGGAGCCGAGCGGTCCGAGCTCCGCCCGCACCTCGTCACCTGCCGACACCGGCACCGGGGGCGTGAGGGTCCCGGCGATGATGCGGTCGCCTGCCTGGAGGCGCTCGCCGCAGATCGCCAGCAGGTCGGCGACCAAACGGATCGTGTCGGCGAGGTCGACCTCGGCCGCCGCGGACTCGCGCTCCTCACCCGACACGGCGATGGTGGCGACGATGCCGCCCACGGCGGCGTCCTGGCGGTGAGGGCCGAATGCGACGCCCCGGTGGAACACGTTCCCCGCCAGCGCGTCCTCGAGGTCCTCGGGCATCCCCGGCATGTCGATCAGCTCGACCGCCGGGCCCAGCGACTCGATGGCCGCGAGCGCCTCGTCTACCTCCGCGTCCGCCCCCACGTCCCGGCGCAGCTCTATCGCCACCTCCACCTCCACCAGCGGTTTCCTCGCGCCCGCCAGCGAGTGCGACCCGCCGTCCGTGATCTCGGTCGCGCTGGTGAGGTAACCGATCACCGGCGCATCGAGCCCGAGCGCCGCGCGCGCCTTGGGCGCGTTGAAGCCGATCTTCCAGCCCAGCCGGCGCGCGCCTTCGCCCTGGAGCCGCCGCCACTCTTCGAGCTGGCGCTCGAGCCCGGCCTTCACCCGCGGGTCGGGCTCGCCCGGCACGGCTATGGCCTGATCACGATCTTGAGCGCCTCGCGGCGGTCATAGACCGCGTAGGCCTCGGCGGCATCGGCCAGCGCCATGTGGTGGGTGACGAGCGGTTCGGGGTCGAGCACGCCGCCGGCCATCATCGACAGCACCCGATCGACGTGCCCGATCACGTTGGCGTGCCCGGTCTTGAGCGTGAGCGCCTTGATCCAGACGATCCCCATGTGCACCTGCACCCGCTCCGCGTAGACGCCGATCGCGCAGACCGTGCCCGCCTTGCGAGTCAGCCGGCAGGCCAGATCGAGCGCGTCGGGGTGTCCCACCGCGTCGACCGCGACGTCCACTCCGCGTCCCGCGGTCACGGCCTTGACCGCGGCCCGAGGGTCGTCGTCGGTGAGGTGTACCGGCTCGGCGCCGAAGGACTCGGCCATCCGGAGCCTGTCCTCCACGGAGTCCACGGCGATCACCCTGGCGGCCCCGGCGGCGCGGGCCGCTTGCACGGCGCACAGGCCGACCGGTCCGAGACCCAGCACCGCCGCGACGTCGCCGGGCTCGAGGCCCGCGTCGACGACGGCGTGGTAGCCCGTCCCCATCACGTCGCCGGCGAACAGGGCCGCCTCGTCGGACATCCCCTCGGGCACCCGGCGCAGGGTCAGGTTCGCGTGCGGCACGAGCACCTGCTCGGCCTGGGCGCCCTGAAGCGAGCCGAGCGTCTTGCCATGGCCGAACACACGGCCCTCGTCGCACTTGTGGTAGTCGCCCTGGCGGCAGAAGAAGCAGTTGCCGCAGGCCGAGCAGAAGCAGCCGAGCACCCGATCGCCCTCGGACACCTCGGTGACCGCGTCGCCCGCCGCCACCACCTTTCCGACGAACTCGTGTCCGAGCGTGAATCCGGGCTCGATCTGCACCCGCCCGTGGTAGATGTGGAGGTCGGAGCCGCAGACGCCGGTGGCCTCGACCGAGACGACGGCGTCGTCGCGGGCCTGAAGCTCCGGCTCCGGCCTCTCCTCGAGCCGAACCTCGCCGGGCGCCTGGAACGTCACGGCTTGCATCGCTCGGACCCTACGCAAAGGGGCCATAGGATGGCCCGGCCGTGGCCAACGCCTTCTTCGCCCCCGAGGGCGACCTGTTTGCGCCCAGCGAGCTCACGCGCGGGCCCTGGGACCCGGATGCCCAGCACGCCGGGCCGCCGGCCGCGCTGATCGGGCGAGCCATCGAGCGCTGCGGCGACCCGAACGGCAGGCAGGTGGGCCGGGTGACCTTCGAGATCCTGCGGCCGGTGCCGATCGAGCCGCTCTCGGTCGAGGCTCGCGTGGTCCGGCCCGGCCGCAGCGTCGAGCTGATCGAGGCCGAGCTGTCGAACGGCGGGGAGGTGCTCGTTCGCGCCACCGCCTGGCGCATCCGCACCCAGCCGGTGGAGCTCGACCCACCCCCGCCGGCCGAGCCGCCGCCACCCGGCCCCGACGGCGCCGCGGAGCGCGACTTCTTCCCGACCGGGATGGACGTCGGCTACCACACGGCGATGGAGTACCGCTTCGTGGAGGGCGCGTTCCTGGAGGCCGGCCCGGCCACGGTCTGGATGCGCATGCGTCATCCGCTGGTGGACGGGGAGGAGGCCACGCCGCTCCAGCGCGTGCTCGTCGCGGCCGACTCGGGCAACGGCGTGAGCGCCGCGCTCGACTGGCGCCGCTTCCTCTTCGTCAACACCGACCTCAGCGTCCACCTGCACCGGCTGCCCGCGACCGACTGGGTCTGCCTCGATGCCCGGACGTTCCCGGAGGAGCACGGCGTGGGCCTAGCCGACACGACCTTGTACGACGAGGAGGGCCGCATCGGGCGGGCGGCCCAGACCCTGCTCGTTCGGGAGCGTTAGCGTACGCGGGCCGTGGCCGACGTATCGAAGGCCGTTCTGATCACCGGGTGCTCCACGGGCATCGGCCGCGCCACGGCCGAGCGGCTTGCCCGCGCCGGACTGCCCGTCTACGCCACGGCCCGCCGCCCCGAGAGCATCGAGGACCTGAAGGAAAGCGGCTGCAAGACGCTGGCGCTCGACGTGACCGACGAGCAATCGATGCGCGCCGCTGTCGAGCAGGTCGAGCAGGCCGAGGGCGCCGTCGGGGCCCTCGTCAACAACGCCGGCTACAGCCAGAGCGGCGCGATCGAGAGCGTCAAGGTCGACGACCTGCGCAGGCAGTTCGAGACCAACGTCTTCGGCCTGCTGCGGATGTGCCAGCTGGTGCTGCCGGGCATGCGCCGCCAGCACCACGGCCGCATCGTGAACATCAGCTCGATGGGCGGCAAGCTGGTGTTCCCTGGCGGCGGCGCCTACCACGCGACCAAGTTCGCCGTGGAGGCGATCTCCGATGCCATGCGGTTCGAGGTGAAGGGCTTCGGCGTCGACGTCGTGCTGATCGAGCCGGGGCTGATCAAGACCGAGTTCGGCACCGCGGCCTCGAGCTCGATCGAGACCGGAACGGACAGGGAGGGGCCCTACGCGGAGTTCAACGCCGCCGTGGCGAAGACCACCGCTGAGGCCTACGAGGGCAGCATGTCCCGCCTCGCGGCGGGGCCCGACGCCGTGGCCGCAGCGATCGAGAAGGCCATCACGGCCCGGCGGCCCCGGCCGCGCTACAAGGTGGCGGCCTCGGCGCGGGTCATGCTCGGCCTGCATGCGCTGCTGCCCGACCGCGCCTGGGACGCCGCGGTTGGCTCCACGTACCCCCGCCCGAAGGCCTGAGGATGGGCCAGTTCAAGGACGCGGACGAGGTCTACGAGTTCATAGGCCGCCTTTTCCAGGAGCTCGCGCAGGACGAGGAGATGGCGCCCAAGTTCCAGAAGGCGAACACGATCGTCCAGTACCGGTACCGCGATCCCGAGTCGCAGATCACGGTCAGCCTGCGCGAGGAGGACGACGGCAGGGTGGACCTCGGCGAGAGCAGCATGGACCCCGAGGTGGTCATGACCATGGATGCCGACACCGCCCACCGATTCTGGCTCGGCAAGGTCAACGTGACGGTGGCGCTGGCGCGGGGCCAGATGAAGGCCAAGGGCCCCGTGGCCAAGATCCTCAAGCTGCTGCCGCTGACCAGGCCGATCTTCCCGCGCTACCGGAAGATGCTCGAGGACGCCGGGAGGCAGGACCTGCTGGAGGTCTGATGGAGGCGTTCCAGCCGCCGCCCTTCCGCGGCTTCAAGGACTTCTATCAGCACGTCAGCCCTACTCGGGTAATAGTCGGAAGAGACCTGCTCGGCTCGACGGGCTTCGAGTTCCTGAAGGAGGGCGCCCACAGGGTCTTCGTGGTCACCGATCAGGTGATCAGGGCGACGGGACTGGTCGAGCGCGTCGAGGCGGGCATCGCCGACGGCGGTATCGAGGTCGCGGGCGTCTTCGACGAGGTGCCGCAGGACTCCTCGATCGAGGTGGTGGACCGCTGCGCCGCGGCGGCCAAGGAGGCCGGCGCAGACTCGTTCCTGGCGGTTGGCGGCGGCTCGGTCATGGACACGGCCAAGGTCGCCGACGCCGTCTTCACCCACGGCGGCACGGCGCGCGAGCAGGAGGGCTTCTTCCTGATGCCACGCGCCGACGACGGCATGGGCCGCCCGCTCGAGATCGCCCCGCTCGCATGCATCCCTACGACGGCCGGGACCGGGTCGGAGGTCTCGCTCGCAGCCGTCATCAAGGACCCCGAGCAGAAGATCAAGGTCGAGATCGGCGACTTCCCGCTCTTCCCGCGCCTGGCGATCCTCGACCCCGAGACGACCCGCACCCTGCCGCCGCAGGTGGCCGCCGCCACCGGCATGGACGCGATGACCCACGCGATCGAGGGCTACACCTGCGTGGACTGGAGCCCGCACCAGGACGCCCGCTCGCTACGGGCGCTGCGGCTGATGCGGGACAACCTCGAGCGCGCTGTCGAGCGCGGTGAGGAGGACGAGGAGGCGCGCGGCAGCATGCTGGTCGCCGCATCGCTCGCGATCACCCTCAACCTCGGCGCCGTCCACGCGCTGTCGCACCCGGTCGGGGCCCACCACGGGGTCCCGCACGGCGTGGCGAACGCGATCCACCTGCCTCACGTGATCCGCTTCAACGCGGCGGCTGGCGGCCACCTGGCCGACCGCTTCAGGGACGTCAACGAGGTTCTCGGCCTCGAGACGGGCGGCTCCGACGAGGACGTCGCGGAGACGCTTGCGGCTCACGTGACCGACCTGGTGGAGCGCTTGGGGCTCCCCACGCGCCTCTCCCAGACCGGGGTTCCCGAGGAGTCGATCCCGGCCCTGGTCGAAGGAGCCATGGGGGATGCTGCCTCGCTGCTGAATCCGCGCGAGGTAGGGGAGGACGACTACGCCGGGCTCTACCGGCGGGCGCTATAGGGCTACACGAGGGGGAGCTTGAGGCGGGCCTGCTCCAAGCGCCGCTGGCGCTCCATCTCGGCCTCCAGATCGGCCGCCGAAAGCGCGCGGAACTCAGTGGTGTGCATCAGAGGGAGGTCGCACTCCGGGCACCGCCCCGGCTCGCAGGCCATCCCCAGGCCCACCGTGTAGCCGCACTGTGGGCATGTGACTCTGTCCATCCTTGTACCAGTCCCCTACCCGCCATGCGGGGTTGAGTCACATGTAAAGCTCGAACTTCCGTCTAACCCTCGGGCGAGTCCGCACGCTGCGCCTCGACCATCTGCTTGAGGGTGGCCTTCGTCGTGTGCTTGGGCTTCCAACCGAGCTGCTCCTCGGCCCGGCCGGTCCGCATCAGCACCTCCTTGCGGACCGAGTGCAGCCATGCGACGGAGTCCGGCATGAGGGGAAGGCGGGTCAGGGCCTCGGCGGTCGCCTCCACCGCCAACCGCGGCACCGGCACCGAATACCAGCCGAGCGCGTCGGCCACGTCGCCGACCGTGATCAGGCCGCGGCCGGCCAGGTTGTAGGGACCCGGGTTGCCGCGCCCGGCCACTCCGGCGAGGAAGGCGGAGGCCACGTCGTCCTCGTGCACGAGCTGGAAGCGGATGCCTGGATCGGGGATCACGGGCTTCAGCACCGGCATCGAGTCGAGCAGGCCGCGCACGGCCTCCGGCATGGACTCGCTCAGCCGGTAGTAGGGGATCTCCTGAAGCATCGTGCGCGCGTTCGGCCCGGCGACGATGCATGGCCGGAAGGCGTAGGCCACGGTGCCCGGGTGGCGCAGCAGCACTGCTCCCAGCACCTTCTCGACCTCGGCCTTCTGGTGCGAATACGGATGCTCGGGCGAGCCGCGCGGCGCGATCTCCTCGGTCAGCCAGTCCGGGTTGTCGTCGTGGAACCCGTAGGCGGCGACGCTCGACGCGTAGCAGATGCGCTCGGCGCCGGCCTTGGCCGCCTCCTCGAATACGAGCTGCGAGCCCTCCACATTGAGCTCCCGCGTGGCGTCGCTCGCCGAGAGCACGGCGAACGCCAGGTGCACCACCACGTCCGCGCTCTTCACGAGGTCGCGCACGCCGGCGGCGTCGGTGATGTCGCCCTGCCGGTACTCGGTCTTCTTCCAGCCGAGCTCCTCCGGGTCGAACGGCCGGCGCGCCATCCCGATCACATTCTTCACGCGGCGCGACCGCTCCAGGCTGTTGACGACCGCGATGCCCAGATCGCCGGTGGGGCCGGTCACGGCAACCGTCAGACCCTCGCTCGGCATCGAGCGGGGTTCTACCGGATCAGCTCGCAGCCAAGCACTACGTCGAAGGGGTCGGCGGTGGCCGTGTCCCTGCCTGGGCCGCAGCGGACGGTGTCACGAGCGCCGTCTCGGGCCTCGAGCCGGTCGCGGCCGCGACCGGTGGCGACCCCGTCGGAGCCGGCCCCGCCGTCCACCGTGTCGCTCCCGCGGCCGGTGCGGATCCGGTCGCTGCCGCCGTCGCCACGCACGGTCACGTTGCCGCCGGCGAGGGACACCACGTCGTTGCCGGAGCCGGCCAGCACGTTCACGTCCCCTTCTCCCGAGGTCACACGGTCGGGTCCCGCCCCTGCGTCGACGAAGTCGGCGCCGAGGCTCGCCCAGATGCGGTCGCGGCCGGGGCCGCCGAAGAGGCGGTCGTCGCCCGCCTGGCCGAAGAGGGTGTCCGCGCCGCCCTCGCCGAGCACGGTGTCGTTCCCCGCTCCGGCGTAGGTCACGTCGTTGCCCGAGCCGGAGTTCACGCGGTCGTCGCCGGTCCCGCCGATCGTCAGGTCGATGCCCGGGCCGCCATCCACCAGGTCGGCTCCGGCGCCGGCCTCGAGGTAGTCGTTACCGCCCTCGCCCACGAGCCGGTCGCCGCCGGCCTCGCCGTACAGCTGGTCGGGCGCCGGCGTGCCGGTGAGCTCGTCGGCGGCTTCGGTCCCGATCAGGGTCTCGGCGACGGCCACCGCGCCCAGGGCGGAGAGGAAGGCGACCGCTGCCAGGAGGATGCCTGCGCCGTGTCTCATCAATAGCTTCAACAAACCAGGCGGGAAGCGGTTGCGCGCCGCGCTAGTCGTCGTAGCCGGGCTCGCCCGGCAGCAGAACCTCGCCGATGCCGTCGCGCACGACGACCCGCGGCTGGACGGGCTCGACTACGCGACCGCGGGCCGTCCCGATCGCCTCGCCGACCGAGCCGAATTCCGCGAGCTGCTCCAGGTGCTTGATCGTCGGGAAGACGAGCATCAGCCGGCCGTGCGCGTAGTCCTCGAGCGCTGCGGAGGGCCGCAGCCAGCGGGCCTCCACGCACTCGCTGCCGTCCGGGTGCGCCTCGACGCCTGCCGGCGCCTCGGCCACGAAGAACCAGGTGTCGAAGCGAACCTTGACCTCCTCCGGCGTGATCCAGCGCGAGAAGGGGACGACCGCGCTCGGGTCCTCGATCCGGACACCCGCCTCCTCCTCGAGCTCGCGAAGGGCCGTTCCGGCGTGGCCGCCGTCGCCCGCGTGCACCGCGCCTCCCGGGAACACCCAGGCTCCGCCCATGAAGCGCTGCTCGGGATTGCGCTTCACCAGCAGCACCTCAGGGCCGCTCTCGGAGTCGCGCAGCAGGATCAGCGAAGCGGCCTGGCGCGCCTCGGCCACCTCACCCATGTTCAGCTCCTCGCCGGGCGGGGGACGATCTACTCGCACAGCTCTACCCTACGCCGCTCGTGAGCGACACGGACACAGTCACAGCCCAGCAGTACATCTGCACCTCCTGCGGGTTCATCTACGACCCCGAGGAAGGGGACCCCGACGGCGGCATCCCGCCCGGCACCCCTTTCGAGGAGATCCCTGACGACTGGTTCTGCCCGGTGTGCGGCGCCCGCAAGAGGGACTTCGAGCCCTACGAGGCCTGAGGCGGACCCTCGTCCCAGCCACCCTTCTGCCCGGGAGGCCAGAAGGGCCACTCCTCGAAGTGGACGCAGCGGCCGGATTGGTCCAAGCGCACGATCCAGATGTCCCGGTACCGGCTGTCTGTGGCGCCGTAGCGAACCTCGACCCTGGCGACGCCCGTATCGCCCTCGACGGCGACGATTTCGCTCCCCATCGTGAACTCCTCGTCGGGGCCGTCGCGGCCCGCCTCCCAGAACTGCGAGATCGCCGCGAGTCCCCGGAAGGGGATCTCGAACGGCGCCGTGCGGTACGTCGCTTCCTCGGCAAACAGCGCGCGCAGCGCGTCGGTGCCTGGTGTGCGCCAGGCGCGCTCGTACCTGTCGATCCAGTCCAGAAGCTGGTCGCGCGTCAAGCGGCTGCGGCCAGGGCGGCCTCCGACGTGGCCGCGTCGATCGCCTCGGCGGTGATCGAGACAAGGCGGCGCAGGTCGTTCTGCGAGATCGCCAGGGGTGGCATCAGCACTACCACGTCGCCCAAGGGGCGGATGATCGCTCCGCGGCGGCGGGCCTCCAGGGTGACGCGGTGCCCCATCCGCTGCTCGACCGGATAGCCGGCCAGCTCGATGCCGGTCATGAAGCCGCGGCGTCGCACCTCGGCGACGGCCGGGTGGGCGGCGACCGGCTCGAGCAGGTCGCCCAGCAGCTCGATCTTCGGCTGGAGCCGCTCCAGGGTGCGCTCCTGCTCGAAGAGGTCGAGTGTGGCGAGCGCGGCGGCGCAGGCCAGCGGGTTGCCCGTGTAGGTGTGGCCGTGAAAGAAGGTGCGGAATTCCTCGTGCTCACCCAGGAAGCCCTCGTAGATCCGCTCGCTCGTCAGGGTCGCGGCCAGCGGTAGGTAGCCGCCGGTGAGCCCCTTGGCCAGGCAGAGGAGGTCGGGAGCAACGTCCTCGTGCTGGCAGGCGAACATCCGCCCGGTGCGGCCGAAGCCGGTGGCCACCTCGTCCAGGATCAGCAGCGTTCCGTGGCGGTCGCACAGCTCGCGTACGTCCCGCAGGTAGCCCTCGGGGTGCACGATCATGCCGGCGGCGCCCTGTACGAGCGGCTCCATGATCACCGCCGCCACCTCGTGGCCGTGCTCCGAGAGCAGGCGCTCCATGTCGGCGGCGTCGCCGGGCTCGGCCTTGATCGAGTCGAACAGGAGCGGCCGGTAGATCGAGTGGAACAGGTCGATCCCTCCGACCGACACCGAGCCCACCGTGTCGCCGTGGTAGGAGTCGCGCAGCGACAGGAACCGGGTTCGGCGGGCGTCCTCGCCGCCGCGCTGCTGCCAGTACTGGAAGGCCATCTTGAGCGCGATCTCGGCCGCCGTGGAGCCGGAGTCGGAGTAGAAGACGCGCGTCAACCCTTCCGGAGCCAGCTCGACGAGGCGGCGGGCGAGCTCGATGGCGGGCCGGTGGCTCAAGCCGAGCATCGTGGAGTGGGCCACGCGGTCGAGCTGGGCGCGCACGGCGCAGTCGATGTAGTGGTGGCGGTGCCCGTGGACGTTGCACCACAGCGAGGAGACGCCGTCGATGTAGCTCCGGCCGGCGCTGTCGATCAGGTTCGTGCCCTCGGCGCGCTCGACGATGACCGGCTCCTCCCGCTCCCAGCCGCGCTGCTGTGTGAACGGGTGCCAGAGGTGCGAGCGGTCGGCCGAGACGAGGTCCACGGGCCGGGCGACAGTAGCTAGCGTGCAGGTCGGAATGCCGCCCTTGCCGCTGCTCGTTTTCGTGGTCGGGACGGGCTCGCTGGGCGCCGAGATCGCGGCGGTGCGGCTGCTCGCTCCGTACTTCGGCGCCTCGACGATCGTGTGGGCGAACACGATCGGGATCGTGCTCGTCGCGCTGTCGGTCGGCTACTGGCTGGGAGGCCGCCTGGCGGACCGCCATCCGCACATGCGCGGGCTTTGCCTGCTGGCGCTGGTGGCGGCCGGGTTGCTGGCCGTCGTGCCCTTCGTGGCCGATCCGCTGCTCGAGGTGGCGGTCGACGCGCTCGACGAGATCTCCGCTGGCGCCTTCATCGGCTCTCTGCTGGCGGTGCTGGTGCTGGTGGCCGTGCCGGTGCTGCTCTTGGGGGCCGTGTCCCCCTGGGCGATTCGCCTGGCCGTGTCGACGGTCGAGGAGGCCGGCTCGGTGGCCGGGCGCCTCTACGCGCTCTCGACGGCGGGCTCGCTTCTGGGCACGCTGATCTCGGCGCTGCTCCTGATTCCGCTGGTCGGCACTCGCCGCACCTTCCTGATCTTTGCCCTGGCCATCGCACTGGTGGCGGTGCTCGGCCTGCGCCCCGTACGACGTTATGCGCTGGCGCCCGCCGTCATCGCCGCCCTGATCGCCCTCCCCGTCGGGACGCTCAAGGCGAGCACCGACGACGGCCGCGTGATTCACGAGGCCGAGACCGAGTACCAGTACGCGCGGGTAATCGAGACGCCGAGCGGGCAGCGCCTGCTCGAGCTGAACGAGGGACAGGCCCAGCACTCGGTGTACGTCCCCGACTCGGTGCTGACCGGCGACGTGTGGGACGGTCACCTGGTGCTGCCGTTCGCCGGCCTGGGGCGGCAGCCGGAGCGGGTGGCGATCCTGGGCAACGCCGCCGGCACGACCTCTCGCGCCTACGAGCAGTTCTTCCCCTCCACGCGCGTGGACGGGGTCGAGATCGACGGCGAGCTGTCGGAGATCGGGCGCCGCTACTTCGACATGAACAACCCGCGGCTCCACCTCTACCACGAGGACGCCCGTCCCTTCCTGCGCCGGATTGACGCGCGCTACCACGTCATATCCGTGGACGCCTACCGCCAGCCCTACATCCCCTTCTACCTGGCGACCCGCGAGTTCTTCGAGCTATGTCGCGAGCGGCTGGCGCCCGGGGGAGTGCTGGTGGTCAACGCCGGCCACCCCGAGGGCCAGGACGATCTCGAGAAGGTGCTCACTGCGACGATGGCCGAGGAGTTCCCCCACGTGCTGCGCGACCCGATCGAGCCCACCAACACGCTGATCGTGGCGAGCGAGGCGCCGTTGTCGGCCGGCCGGCTGCGCGCCGCGTTGCCGGGCCTGCCCGCGGGCCTGCGACAGACTGCCCGCGCCGCCGCGGCGCGGCTCGAGCCGCCGCTGCGCGGGGGCACGGTCTACACCGACGACAAGGCGCCCGTGGAGTGGCTGATCGACAAGTCGATCGTCGACTACGCCGCCGGGTCGGACGACTGAGTGCCCTCGACGTAGCCGTCGTCGGCGGTGGGATCGTGGGGGTCTCGGCGGCCGCCTTCCTGGCCGAGGCCGGCGCCGCCGTGGGGCTGTTCGAGCGTCACGAGGTGGGCAGTGCGGCCTCGGGCCGGAACTCGGGCTCGGTCCAGCACCCGTTCGACAGCGAGCTCGTATGGCTGCACCGGGAGACGCTTGCGATCTACCGCGACCTCGGCCTGATCGACGGGCCGCCGGCCGGCGTCCTGACCCTGGCCGCCTCACCCGAGCCGCTCGGGCCGCTCGCGGCGGACATGCGGCACGCGTTTCCCGAGTTGGGCGCGAGTCTCATCGAGGGGCCCGAGCTTTCGGCGCTGGAGCCCTCGCTCGCGCCCGGGCTCGCCGCGTGCCGGCTCGAGACCGGCTATCCGCTGCGACCGGCCGCCGCGACGCAAGCGCTCGCTGCCCGGGCTCGCCAGGCCGGGGCGGTCCTGCACGAGGGGGCGACCGCGACCGTGGCGGTGGGCCGCGGCCGAGTGAGCGGCGTCGCCGTGGAGGGGGAGCTCCACGCCGCGGATGCCGTGCTGGTGGCGGCCGGCCCCTGGACGCCGCTCCTCGTGAACCGGGGCGGGCAATGGCGGCCAATCGAGCCGGTTTGGGGCGCGGTGGCCGAGGTGGCGCTCGAGCGGCCGCCGCGCCAGGTGCTCGAGGAGGCAGGTGTAGAGGGGGTCGTGGCAGGTGAGGTCGGTTCGCTCTTCAGCCTGGTCACCGCCGATGGCGCCTCCGGGGTCGGCTCGACCTTCACGGCGGACGAGCCCGACGCCGGCGCGCTTGCCCCCGGCCTGCTCGCGGCCGGTGCCGCGTTCGTGCCGGAGCTCGAGCACGCGAAGGTCGTCGCAGCCCGCGCGTGCGCGCGGCCGCAGTCCCGTGACGGGCGCCCACTCATCGGCCCGCTCCCCGCGGCGGAGGGGCTGTACGTTGCCGCCGGCCACGGGCCGTGGGGGATCTCCCTCGGCGCCGCATCCGGGGCTCTGGCCGCGGGCTCGCTTCTCGGCGACGCCGAGATACCACCGCCGCTTCGAGCGGCCCGGTTTTCGTAAGCCGTCGGCTAAGCGGCTGCCGGCTGCGGGTCCGGCCGCACGATCACCGTGTCGGCCACCTTCACGATCTCGTCGGCCGGCAGGCCGGCCTCCTCGGCGTGCCCGCGGATGGCGTCCTCGCTGTCGGCCTCGTAGATGCAGACGGTCCCCAGGCCATCCGGCTCCTCGAGCACGTAGCTGCGGATCCAGCGGACGTCGCCGCGCTCGTCGCCCACCTGGGTCGAGCGCTTGGCCGCCTCCTCGAGCTCCTCGGCCGAGCGCCAGCCGTTGCGGCGAAGGATCACGTAGAGGTCCATTCGTCCTCCTCTCGGGTCGTGTTGTTCGACGCTAACCGACCCGGGTAGCGTTGTGAAGAGCGCGAATGGGCTTCAGAAGGTACGAGCTCGGCGGCGACTACGAGGAGCTGTGCCGGCGGCACGGCTGGGAGGTTCCCGAGCGCTACAACATCGCGGCCGACGTGTGCGACAAGCACGACCGGGAAGATCAGGCGGATCGAGCTGCGCGAGGCCGAGCGCGAGCGCAAGGCCGCGGCGACGCCGGGCTAGCGGATCAGGAACGCGACAGAGCCCGCGGCGGCGGTCGCGAGCAGCAGTAGCCAGCCCGAGCGGCGGCGGCGGTAGGCGAGCATGAGCCCGAAGGCCGCCGTCAGCACCCCCAGCCACGGGAAGACCACGATCCCCGCGGCCATCAGCCAGCCGTTCCTGGCCAGCTGGTTCAGCCAGAGCGCGCGGCGCGCCGGCGGCTTGTCCTCTTGCCAGTCTCCGAGCAGGATGTCGGCGTGCGCCGCGTCGGCCATGCTCGGCTCGCGCACGCAACGCCACGCCTGGAGGCTGCGCTCGAAGCCGGCGGGGTCGCCCACCCGCAGCCGTATCCCGGCGAGCGCCTCGCCCGGGAGCGGACCGTGCAGCCGAGCGTGCTTGACGGCCGGAGCCGGGAGCGGGTCCCGGAAGATGACGCCCACGTTCGGCGTGTCCCCCTCGTGGCTCGCCACGAGCGGGAGGGCGGTCCAGCCCAGCTCATACTCGCCCTGCTCGGCGATCGGGGCATCGTCAGCGACACGTCCGGTGCCGCGGGTGTCGACGATTGCCACGCGAATCGCCTCGCGAGGCACGACCAGCGGTGCCTTGAACGTGTCGGGATGCTCGACGACGAGCCGGTCCTCCTCCACGCGCACCTGGCCCCGCGTCGAGCGGAGCGAGTAGCGGAGGATCCAGAGCCCCAGCCAGGCGACGCCCGCCGCGCCGGCGATGGCAATCAGGCGAGCGACGAGGGGAGCGTCGATCTCGGAGCGATCGAAGAAGGGCACGAGCCCGACGAGGCCGAACAGCAACGCGAAGAGCAGGCAGGCGACCAGCCCGAGCACCCCGACGACCACGGAGGTGCGGGTGCGCGGGATCGAGAATGCGGGTAGCGCCGGGGACGTGCCCACGTCCGGTGTATCGGCAACGCGGGGCTAGAACGGCAGCAGCGGGATGTCCCACCTGATTGCCGCGTAGACGAACGCGGCGAGCCCCAGCAGGCCCAGGACGCTGGCGGTGATCTTCACCCAGCTCGGCAGGCGCTCGATCCGGTCCCCCCAGGCGTCGGCCCAAAGGATCACCTTCTCGAGCAGCCGCTCCGCCCGGTCGAACTCGAGGGCCAGGAAGCTCAGTCCGAGCAGGACGACGACGAAGCCAGGTCCCGGGACCCCGGGCCCCGACAGGACGAGGCCGCCGAGGATCAGTAAGACGCCGAAGGCGACGATTGCCGCGCGGTGCAGGCGGCCGCGCTGCTTGTGCCGCTCCCGGCGCTCCTCGAGCTTCTGGAGGATCTCGGGGCGGTCGTCATTCTCGGTCACGCGGCCGCATTGTGGCGGCTGCCGAGCCAATCCTCGATCCGGAGCGCCGCGCCGGCATCGGCGAGCGTCCCCGGCTCGGTTCGGGGAAGTCCGTAGACCGGCACCTCCGCCAGACGCTCGATCGTGTCGCGGTTCGAGGCCTCGATCGGCTCCGGGGCACCAGGCCATGGCGTCAGCACGACGGCCGCTACGCGCAGTCCCACCGCGCGCGCCGCGCCCACGGTGAGCAGCGTGTGGTTGATGGTCCCCAGCCCGGTGCGGGCGACGATCAGCACGGGGAGTCCCAGGTCGATCGCCAGGTCGCGCACGAGATATCCGGGCGTGAGCGGCACCATCAGCCCGCCGACCCCTTCGCAGACGAGCGCGTCCGCGTCGCGCCCGGCTTCGGTCGCAGCGGCTACGAGCCGCGAGGGCTCCAGTGTCTCGCCGGCCAGCTCGGCCGCGTAGTGGGGAGACAGCGGCGGGCCGAAGCGGTAGGGGGCGACCTGCTCGGGTGGCTGTCCGGCGCCCGCCGCCCCGGCCAACAGCTCGTGGTCGTGCGGCCAGCCCTGCGGCGGCGGGTCGTCGAGGCCGGTGACGGCGGGCTTGAACGCGACGACGCGCTCGCCGCGGGCTGCAAGCGCCGCGCAGACCGCACCGGCGACGACGGTCTTGCCGACCCCCGTATCCGTTCCCGTTACGAAGACGCCGCGCAACGCAGCCGGCTAGGCGGCGTCGCGCAGGCCGTCGAACACGCGCGGACGGGCGGCCTCGGCGGGCTCCGGTTCCCCTGCCCGCTCGCGTGCCGCGGCAGGCATGGCCCTGGCCAGAGTCGACGCCGCCTCGCGCAGCTCGGACCTGGTGTGCGAGGCCATCACCGCCAGCCGCAGGCGCGAGCTGCCCGCCGGGACCGTCGGCGGCCTGATCGCCTGCGCGAAGACGCCCATCTCGAGGGCCCGCTCGCTGGCGGCGACCGCGTGCTCCGGCCGGCCGACGATCAGCGGGACGATTTGAGTCTCCGCGGAGGGCGGCGGCGCCAGCCCGTGCCCGGTCAGGGCCTCCCGCAGCGCCCGGGCGTTGCGCTGGAGCTTGTCGACCCGCCGGGGCTGGGTGGTCAGCAGCTCGAGGGACGCCATGGCCGCGGCGACTGCCGGTGGCGGCAGGGCGGTGGAGAAGATCAGCGTGCGGGCGGTGTTGACGAGGTACTTGGCCATGGTCTTGTCGCACAGCACGTAGGCGCCGTAGGACCCGAGCGCCTTGCCGAGCGTGCCCACGATCACATCCACGTCGCCCTCCAGCCCGGCATCAGCCACCGCGCCCCGCCCGCCCGGACCGATGCAGCCGGTGCCGTGGGCCTCGTCCATCATCACGCGCGCGTCGTAGCGCTGGGCGAGCTCGACGATCTCCGGAAGCGGCGCGACGTCGCCGTCCATGGAGAAGACGCCGTCGGTAACGATCAGGCTGCCGCGTCCCTCGGCCTCTCTCAGCCCCCACTCGAGGTGGTCGAGGTCGCAGTGGTCGTAGACGAAGGTGTCGGCCTTGGCCAGCCGGCAGCCGTCGACGATGCTGGCGTGATTGAGGGCGTCGGAGAAGACCACGTCTCCGTCGCGCGCGAGGGCGGAGACCACCCCCGCGTTCGCCAGGTAGCCCGAGCCGAACAGCAGGCACGCCTCGGCCCGCTTGAACTCGCAGAGCTGCTCCTCGAGCCGGCGGTGGATGGTCATGTTGCCCGAGATCAGCCGGGACGCCCCCGACCCCGCCCCGTACCTCATCGCCGCCTCGGCGGCCGCTTCGCGCACCCGCGGATGGTCGGCGAGCCCGAGGTAGTTGTTCGAGCACAGCAGCAGCACCGGCCGCCCGTCGAGTAGCACGCGGGGCCCCTGCGGCCCGGAGATCATGCGCATGCGCCGGTAGAGACCGCGGCCCTTGATCTCGGCGAGGCGCTCCTCGATCTCGTTCAGCAAGGCGCCGCCAAGGTATGCGCGAGCCCGGACGGAGGCGCGGAGATGGCGGCGGGTAAGCCGCCTTCAGCTTCGGCCGTACTCCTCCGCCGAGCGCGACTCGAACTCGACGCCGACGAACGGCTCGTCGCCGACGACCCACGCATCGTGGCCGGGCTCGATCACATATGCCTGACCCGGACCCACCTCGCCCTCGGTCCCGTCTTCGTGCTTGACGACCAATCGACCGGACTGCACGACACCGACGTGACGCAGCTGGCAGCTGTCGGTGCCTGCGACGGGCTTGACGCATTCCGACCACTTCCATCCAGGCTCGAAAGAGAGCCTGGCGGCGGTCGTGTCGCCTATCCGCACGACGTCCACCCGCGTCTTCTCCGGGGTGCGGGTCTCGTCTGGCGAATCGAAGTCCAACTTGGATATGCCGGCCATCTCAAACCCCTCTAGTTCGCCTACGGCCTAACCGTACTACCGGCCCTTCCACTCGGGGCGGCGCTTCTCGGCGAAGGCCTTCACGCCTTCGCGGAAGTCCTCCGAACGGAAGCAGGATTCGCGCAGCTCGATCAGGTCGCCTTCGACCTTCGGGTCGAGGGGGATGGAGCGGAGCTCGCGGATGATGCGCTTGTTGCCGGAGAGGGACAGCGGGGCGTTGGCGGCGATCTCGGCGGCCAGCTCCAGCACGCGTTCCTCGAGGGCCTCGGGCTCGACGACCTCGTTCACGAGTCCCATTCGCTCGCCGCGGTCGGCCTCGACGTTGCGGCCCACGAAGAAGAGCTCGTTGGTGTTGGCGACCCCGCACACTTCGATGAACTTCCGCAGTCCCGTGTGTGAATAGATGAGGCCGAGCTTGGCCGGGGGCATGCCCAGCTTGACGCCGCGGGCCGCCACGCGGATGTCGGCGGTCAGGGCCAGCTCGAGGCCGCCGCCGATCGCGTGGCCGTTGATGCCGGCTACGACGGGGTACTCGTAGGCCTCGAGCGCCTCGATCGCGGCGTGGAACGGATGGGCCACGAGGTCGGAGGCCGAGCGTTCGAAGTCCTGCCCCTCCAGGTCGCCGATGTCGTAGCCGGCCGAGAACATCGTCCCGGTGCCGGTGATGACCAGGCAGTGCGCGTCCAGCGAGCGGGCGGCGTCGGCCAGCGCGTCGAGCAGCTCGTGGTCGAGGGCCCCGCGGCGCTCGGGATTGGCGATCGTGAGCCGGGTGACTCCCTCGGCGGGCTCGTCGAGGACCAGCTTGCCTGAGGCGAGCTCGGTCACTCGAGCACGACCAGCGTGTCGCCCTCCGAGACCGACTGGCCCTCCGCGCAGGTGATCTCGCTCACCTTGCCGTCGTCCTCGGCCTCGACGGGCATCTCCATCTTCATCGACTCGAGGATCACGAGCGTGTCGCCTTCCTCGACCTCCTGTCCGACCTCGCACTCGATCTTCCACACCGTGCCTGTGATGTGGGCCTCCACGTCGGGCACTGAAGGATCCTCCTTGTCTGGGGCTGGCGCGGCGGGGGGAAGATACATTCCGCCCCGCTCGTGATCCTCGCCATCGACCAGGGCACTACCGGCACCACGTGCATCGTCTTCGACGAGCAGGGGCAGATAGCAGGGCGCGCCTACCGGGAGTTCGAACAGCACTTCCCGAAGCCCGGCTGGGTAGAGCACGACGCCGCTGAGATCTGGGACGTCACGAGCGCGGTGGCGAAGGAGGCCATCGACGACGCGGGGACCGAGGGCGCCGACCTGAAGGGGATCGGGATCACCAATCAGCGCGAGACGGTGGTGGCCTGGGAACGCGATGGCGGCGAGCCGCTGCACAGGGCGATCGTCTGGCAGGACCGCCGCACCGCCGAGCGCTGCGACGAGCTCAAGGGGCAGGGGCACGAGCAGCGCTTCCGGGATTCCACAGGGCTCGTGCTCGATCCCTACTTCTCCGGCACGAAGATCGAGTGGCTGATCCGCGAGGGCGGAGTGGACCCGGCGAGGGCCGCCTTCGGGACCGTCGACTCGTGGCTGCTCTACAAGCTCACCGGCCGCCACGTCACCGACTACACGAACGCCTCGCGCACGCTTCTGTTCGACATCCACGAGCGGCGCTGGAACGAGGAGCTGTGCGAGCTGCTCAGCGTGCCGCCCGACTCCCTGGGCGAGCCGGTGAAGAGCGCCGAGGTCTACGGCGAGACCGAGGAGTTCGGCGGAAGCGTGCCGGTGGCCGGCATTGCGGGCGACCAGCAAGCCGCCCTCTACGGCCAGGCCTGCCACGAGAAGGGCCTCGGCAAGAACACCTACGGCACCGGCAGCTTCGTACTGGAGAACGCGGGCGGCGAGGCGCCCGACCCGGCGGAGGGGCTCCTCACGACAGTCGCCTGGGGAATCGGGGACCGGGTCGACTACGCGCTGGAGGCCGCGATCTTCGTGACCGGAGCGGCCGTGCAGTGGCTGCGAGACGGCCTCGGCATCATCGAGCAGGCAGCCGACACCGAGGAGCTGGCCCGCTCGCTCGACTCGAACGACGGCGTGTACCTGGTGCCCGCTTTCACCGGCCTCGGCTCGCCGCACTGGGACCCATACGCGCGCGGGACGATCGTGGGCCTGACCCGCGGCAACGGGCGGGCCCACCTGGCGCGGGCCGCGCTGGAGTCGATGGCCTACCAGACCGTCGACGCCGTGCGGGCCATGGAGGAGGCTTCGGGCATCGGGCTCGAGGAGCTCAAGGCCGACGGCGGCGCCGTGGAGAACGCCTGGCTGATGCAGTTCCAGGCCGACGTGCTGGGGGTTCCCGTGATCGTGCCCGAGATCACCGAGACAACCGCGCTGGGCGCGGCCTACCTGGCCGGCGTAGCCACGGGGGAGTGGAGCGAGGACGACGTGCGCTCGATGTGGCGAGAGGCGGCCCGCTACGAGCCCGACATGTCCGAGGACGAGCGGGAGCGGTTGCTCGCCGAGTGGGGTGACGCCCTCGACCGGGCCCGGAGCACCGAGCGCGACCGCGCGAGTAACGAACCCGAGGGCCACGGGTAGGGGGTGGCATGCCCGCCGAGGGAGAGAAGCCGCAGGTCGCCGGGATGAAGCCGCAGGTCTACAAGGACCCGCGGCCCGCCGAGCACTTCACCCGCTTCCACGAGCGCGTGCGCGCGAGGAAGCCGGACTGGGTCTATGAGCTCGTGCGGGTGGTGCTCACGCCCTACCTGTTCATCATCTACCGAGCCCGCTGCATCGACTCGCGCCACATACCCGCAGACGGCCCGGCGATCATCGCGCCCAACCACTTCTCGTTCCTGGACCACTTCTTCGTCGCGGTCTTCCTGCGCCGGAAGGTCCAGTTCATGGCCAAGTCGCAGCTCTTCAAGCGGCCGCTGCAGTTCATCTTCAACCACGGCGGCGTGTTCCCGGTCAGGCGCGGCCACCACGACGAGGAGGCCTTCATCACCGCGCATACCGTGCTGAACCGGGGCGGCATCGTCGTGATGTACGCCGAGGCCGGCCGCTCGCGCAGCGGCGAGCTGGGAAAGCCGCGCCACGGGCTCGGCCGGCTGGCGCTCGAGTCGGGAGTGCCCGTGGTCCCGACTGCCATCGCCGGCAGTGAGCGCGCCCGCAACTGGAAGCGGCTCCAGTTTCCGAAGGTCACGGTCCAGTACGGCGAGCCGCTGCAGTTCGAAAAGGTCGAGGAGCCCACCAAGGAGCAGGCGCAGTCCGCGTCGGAGATCGTCTTCGACCGGGTCGCCGGGATGCATACCGCCCTGCGGAAGGGCGGGCGGCGCAAGGCCGTCCGCGCGGCGCGGGCAGACCGGCAGGCGGCAGCTCACCGCTGACTCTCCAAGCCGCGCGGTTATTGTGAATGTCCATGCCGCGCCGGGACGAACAGCCCGAGCAGCCGGAAGAGCGGGAGGACGCACGGCCGGAGGGGATTTCCGAGGGCGAGCTCGAGGAGGAGCGGGCTGGCGAGCTGCCCGACCGTGAGGCCCTGTCGGTGCTCGGTGCCGACGTGGCGATCCCTCTCGACCCCTCGATTGCCGCGGAGGTCCTGTCGGGCGAGCCGGAGCCGCCCGTCGAGGAGGCCCCGACCCAGGAAGTCGACGCCGTCGATGCCGAGGAGGAGGACGAGGCCTAGCCCGGCTGGCCCACGAGGCCGTGCACGCGCCGGGTGACGTCCTCGGGCGAGACGCCCACCGCCTGCAGGAGCGTCGAGGGTCCTCCGGAGGCCTCGCGCAGCAGCGCGAGCAGCAGGTGCTCGACCCCCAGGTGGCTGTCGCCGAGCTGTACGGCCTCCCGAAGGGACTGCTCCAGAGCCTCGCGGGCCGCGCGCGAGACGCGCACGCGCCCCCCGGGGGCAGCCGCGCCCTCCGCGGGCGAAGCCGTCTCGCCGCCACGAGCCTCCATCGCAGGCCGAACCTCCTCCAGCCGCGCCCCCGCCGCCTCGAGTGCACGCAGCGCGGTCCCGTGGTCGTCTCGCAGGAGCCCGAGCAGGAGGTGCTCGGGCTCCACCTCCGGACGGCCCATGTCGCGCGCCTCCTCGCGGGCGTGCTCGACCACGCGCCGGGCCTGCCCGGTCACGAGCAGCCTGCGACCCGGGGTCTCGGCCGGGTCTGCCTCCGGCTGGCGCGCGCGGTGCGCGTGGCGCTTGTGCGCGGCTTGCTTCGTGATCCCGAGCGCGTCGGCGATCTGGCTCCACGAGTGGCCCTGCTCGAGGGCCGCATCGACGTGCTGGGCCTCCAGCGCCTCGAGCTGCTCGCGCTGGGCCACCACCGCGCGCAGCCCGGCGAGAGGGTCCTTCTCCGCCACGCCTTCTACTTGACCCCGGCGGCAACACGTCAAACCTGATTGACAATTCGTCCACCAGGGCTGACATTCCGTTTAGGCCGGGAGGGGTCGGAAACCCTCTTGGCACATGAAGATCCGCAAGGTCTTCAAGGAGCAGCTCAAGAGCCGGAAGAAGGGCGTGAACGCCGCTGGTGCGGTGCACGCCGTGATCTCCGCGAACGTGAACGAGCCTGGCTCGACGCACACGCGGGTGTCCAGCCGGCAGCGAGTCGTGCAACGCGGCGGCCGCACCGTCGTGGAGTCGGAGGAGGTCCGAGACGAGGACGGCACCGAGTTGCCGGATCGCGAGGGCACCTACGACGAGCTCCGCGAGGAGGCGACCCGCCGTGAGCGCGACGAGAGAGCGAAGGAAGGAGAA
>DATACN010000146.1:0-3967 GCA_036258995.1 Thermoleophilaceae bacterium
CCGCTCGGCGATCTCGTCGGCCAGGCCACCCTGGCGCGTCCACAGCTCCCCCTCGACGGGGCCGGGCGTCACGGCGTTGACCAGCACGCCCTTCGAGGCCCAGCTGTCGGCGAACACTCGCGACAGCGACAGCAGCGCCGCCTTGGTGACCGAGTAGGCGGGGTCGAGCGTGCCCGACGGCCGCTTGCCCGACGAGGAGGAGACGTTCACGATCCTGCCGCCGCCGTGCTCGGCCATCTTCGGAGCCAGCGCGCGCATCAGGCGCATCGGGGCCATCACATGTAGGTCCCACTGCTCCCGCCAGTCGTCGTCGCTCAGCTCGTCGAGCGGCCGGGCATGACTCATGCCCGCGTTGTTGACGAGCGCCCAGGGCTGCGGGCACTCCGCGAGGATCCGCTCGGCGGCGCCGGGATCGGTCACGTCGAGCTCCAGGTCGCCGCCGCTGCGCGCGACGCCCACGACCCGCGCGCCCTCGTCCGCGAGGATGGCGGCCACGGCCCGCCCGATGCCGCGGCTCGCTCCCGTCACGATGCAGGCCTTCCCACGAAGCCCCAGGTCCATGAGGAGATGATCCCCGAATGAAGTCGCACACCGTGTACAAGACCTTCGAGACGCCCGAGCGGCGCGAGTTCATCCGCATCACCGAAGACGTGCAGGCCGCCGTCGACGAGGCCGGCGTCGAGGAGGGCTTGGCGCTCGTCTCGGCGATGCACATCACGGCGGGCGTGTGGGTCAACGACGACGAGCCGGGCCTGCACGAGGACACGCTCGAGTGGCTCGACAAGGTCGCGCCGCCGAGCTGGAAGGCGCCGGCCAACGACACCGCTGCCTCGCTGCTGCCCGATCCGGGCGACTACCGCCACCACCGCGGCGGCGAGGACAACGGCGACGGCCACCTGAAGAACCTGCTCGTCCACCACCAGGCGATCGTCCCGGTGACGGAGGGACGCCTGGACCTAGGGCCCTGGCAGCAGGTGTTCTACACCGAGTTCGACGGCCGCCGGCGCAAGCGGCTCCTGATCAAGGTCATCGGCGACTGAGGGCCGCACGAGCACCTTCACGACCATCGGATCGAACTGGCTCCCGGACCCGGTCCGTAGCTCCCGGGTCGCCCTGGGGTACGGTAGCGCCCGCCGGTAGGGACGGTCGGAGGTCATCGCGTGGAAGGCGTCGCAGGCGGTGATGATCCGGCTGGCGAGCGGGATCCGTTCGCCGGCGAGGCCGTCGGGATAGCCGTCGCCATCGAAGCGCTCGTGGTGGAAGCGCACGATCAGCGCGACCGCCTCGAGCCCCGCGATCCCCGCGATCATCTCCGCGCCCCAGAGCGAGTGCAGCCGTACCAGCTCGAGCTCGGTCGGCGTCAGCGGCCCGGGCTTGGCCAGGATCTCCGTGGGCACGCGGATCTTGCCTATGTCGTGCAGCCGCGCGGCGAGCTCCAGCTCGAGGAGGTCCAGTCCGTCCATGCCGAGGGTGCGGCCCACGCGCAACGCCAGCCGGCTGACGTGGTCGGAGTGGCGCGCGGTGTCCTCATCCACCTGCTCGATCGCACTGAGGAGGGCGGCGATCTCGGCGGAGGGGTCTCCCGATCCGAGCGCCCGCAGCTCGCGCTGCTCGATGGCGCGGCCCACGAGCCCGGTGAGCTGCCCGAGCAACTCGAGCTCGCGCAATCCGAGGCGCTGGGCGCCGTCGCCGATCCCGACCATCATGGCCCCGTTGACCGCCCCGGAGAAGGTCACCGGGGCGGCAGCCGCCGCCTTCCAGCGCCTCATGGCCGGGTGCTCGATGCCCCAGTCGAGGCGGTCGTCCCGGTGGATGTAGACCGGGGCGCCGGAGAGCACGGCGTGGCCCGTCGCGCCGCGATCGGCATGAATCCTCTCACCGATCAGGTCCTCCCCGATGCCACTCGCCGCGACGGCGATCAGCTCGCCGGGATTCGTGCGGCTGCGGACGAACACGGCTGCGCTCTCGGCCGCCAGCACGTGACAGACGTGATGGCACATCCGCTGAAGGACTGTCGGCGCATAGCCGGACGGCAGCACGAACCCCTGCATTGCGCAAGTTATTCCCTCCAGTCGCCGTGCCCGCCCGTAAACCCGCCATTTGCACGGCTTCTTCGGTCCGCCCTGCCGGAACCCTCTAGCTTGTGAACACCTCCGGGTTCGCAACATGGGGCATTCGTCCACCCGCGAGCGCGGCCAGCAGGTTGTTCACCGCCATGTCCGCCATCGCCTCGCGGGTGGCGTGGCTGGCGGAGCCGATGTGCGGAAGGACGATGAGGTTGGGCACGTCGAGCAGCAGGTGGCCGCGCGGCAGCGGCTCTGGATCGGTTACGTCGAGGGCCGCTCCCGCGATCCACCCGTGGTGCAGGGCGCGCACCAGCGCGGCGGTCTCCACCAGCTCGCCGCGTGCGGTATTGACGAGGTAGGCGGTCGGCTTCATCCGCTGGAGCGCGGCGGCGTCGATGAGCCCCCGCGTGCGCGGCGTGAGCGGACAGTGCAGGGTCACGAAGTCCGATTGCTCGAGCAGGTTCTCGAGCGGGATGCCGCCCGAGGCCGAGGTGTGGACCACCCGGCAGCCGAAGCCCTCGGCCCGCCGGGCGACAGCCGTGCCGATCCGCCCCAGGCCGACGATCCCGACGGTGGCGTCGTGCAGGTCGCGACCCAGCAGCAGGTCGGGCTCCCAGGTGAGCCACTCGCCGGCTCGTACCGTCCGGTCTCCCTCGGCCAGCCGCCGCGCGATGCCCAGCATCAGCGCCAAGGCGAGGTCGGCGGTGGTCTCGGTCAGCACGTCGGGGGTGTGCCCCACCGGGATCCGGCGCCGGGTCGCCGCTTCGAGGTCCACGTTGTCTACGCCGACCGCGTAGTTCGAGATCGCCCGCAGTCGCGACCCGCCGTCGATCAGCTCCGCGTCGACGCGGTCGGTGAGCAGCGTCAGCAGGCCCTCGCACTCCGCGGCCCGCGCCCGCAGCTCCGGCGGCTGTGGCGGCAGGCGCTCGGGCCAGACCTCCACCTCGTGCTCGGCGGCCAGCCGGTCGAGGGCGGTGCCGGGGAGCCGGCGCGTCACGAAGCAGCGCGCCACGTCAGCCCGCCAGGTCCTCGATCACCGCCCGCGCGGCGAGGTACCCGGGAGCGCCTGTGACGGCGCCGCCCGGATGGGCTCCCGAGCCGCAGAGGTACAGCCCTTCGAGGTCGCCGAAGCGGCGTCGGTCCGGTCGCTCCTCGAACAGCTGGCCCGGGAGCATCTCGCCGTGGAAGATGTGGCCGCCGGTCAGGCCGAAGCGCTGCTCGAGCTCCCTCGGCCCGAGGGCCACCCGTTCGAGGATGCGGTCCGGCAGCTCCGGGCAGGCCTCGGCGAAGCGCCCGATCGCGGCGTCGGCGGCCGCGTCGGCGTCGACGTCCGGCGGGAAGCACTGGCAGAACAGCGACAGCACGTGCAGGCCGGGCGGCGCCAGCGTCTCGTCCACGGCCGTCTGGCAGGCGGCCTCGATCCACGGCCGCGCTGCCGGACGCCCTTCCCGCGCGTCGCGTGCGGCAGAGGCCAGATCGTCCAGGGAGAAGCCGATGTCGACCGAGCCGCGCCACGGCTCGAGGCCCGGCAGCGAGGGGAAGTCCGGCAGCCCGTCGAGCAGCAGCATGACCTTGACGACGGGCCCGGCCTGGCGCCAGGCGTCGGGCGAGTCGACACCCGCGAGCGCCGCCGTACGCACCGGATCGGCGTTCGAGAGCACCGCGCGGGCCATGACCTCGGACCCGTCCGCGAGCACCAGGCCTTCCGCACGACCGTCGCTGGCGAGCACCCGGTCGACGGGTGAGCCGAGCCGTACCTTCGCGCCGGCCGCCTCCGCCGCCGACCGCAGCGCGGCCGCGACCGCCCCCATCCCGCCGCGCGCGTAGCCCCAGGCCCCCGGCGCCCCGGCGGCCTCACCCAGGTCGTGGTAGAAGCTCACGAAGGCCGTGCCGGGATCGTC
>DATACN010000147.1:0-9906 GCA_036258995.1 Thermoleophilaceae bacterium
GCCGCTCTGGGCGTCGATGTAGTCCTGGAGCTCGCGGATGCGGCGCGCCTGCAGGCGAACGCCGTCCATCTCGTTGCAGCTGTTGCGCTTGAGCGGATACAGCTCGCAGAGCACGGCGTTGTCCACGAGCAGGTTCACGAACACGCGCAGGCCGCCCATCCAGGCGCGCTCGACCCACCTGTAGTACGAGCCCTCGTGGGTGAGCGACTTGTGGTGCGGCCAGTCGCGGAAGGTGGGCCATCCCACCGGGTCGTGCGTGCGCGCCGGCTCCTTGTAGAGGACGTTCTCGAGCGCGGCACCCGCGCCGTTCGGGTGGTGGTCGGGGCAGTCCACCATCGCGTGGGCCACGCCGAACGGATGCCACGGCCGCCCGCAGTGCGCCTGGCCGCCCAGGAACTCGAAGGCCATCATGTGCATGTGGGCGTCGAGCAGGCCGGAGACCTCGCCCCACGGGCTGCGCTCGCGCGCCGGCGTGCCGGTGACGCTCGGATCGATCTCCGGGAAGCTCGCGCAGCCGTTGACGGCGTCGAACCCGAACAGGGCGGCGCTGCCCGCGGAGGCGGGATCGACCAGCGCGAGCTGACCTCCCGGGCCCACGGCGAGCACCTTGCCGCCGGCTGCCGGCAGGACGATCCTGAAGCGGCCCGGCCCGGCCTCGTCGACCCGCCAGTTGGCGTCCTCGCTCGGCTCCGCCGCCTTCCCAACCCGGTCGCCCGATCCGGGCAAAGGCAGGTCGGCCGGGCCCCGTTCACGCGCCAGGAACCGCCGGTCGGGCGTGTAGAGCAGGTACCTGCCCAGGTCCGTGGCCTTCATGCGAAGCGGCTCGCTGACGGCGCTCCCCGCCTCCGCCGCGCGGAGCACGAAGCAACCGTTCGCGAGCGAGTAGCGCGTCTGCGCGGATTGCGCTGCCGCGTCGCCAGCTCCTGACAAGACCCCCACCGCCAGGCAGACCGCAACGGCCCGGAACCTCACTCCCACGACTCCGATTCAACCACTTCCACCCGGGGTAGGAGGCGGTTGTCAACGACCAGAAGGAGGCGACGTGACCGGAGAGGGCGGACAGGCCACGGGCACCAAGGACAAGGACTACAACATCATCTGGTTCACCGAGCAGTCCTTGAGCAACGCGCTGCGGCTCGAGCAGTACATCAAGGATGCCGAGGACGACGGCGACTCCGAGCTGGCGGATTTCTTCCGCCGGGCGCAGGCCGCCAGCCGCAAGGGCGGCGAGCAGGGCAAGGAGATGCTGAAGAAGCGCTTCGGCGGCTGAGCAGCCCCGGCGCGGTCAGGGCTGGAGCAGAACCTTGACCGCGCCGTCCTCCTTCTTCTGGAAGGTCTCGTAGGCCTGCGGCCCCTCCTCGAGGGGCAGCTTGTGGGTCGCGAAGCCCTCGACCCCGAGCGGGTCGCCGTCGACCAGCAGGGGCATGATGTCGTCGACCCAGCGCTTGACGTTCGCCTGGCCCATGCGCAGCTGGATCTGCTTGTCGAACAGCGTGAGCATCGGCAACGGGTCGGCCATCCCGCCGTAGACCCCGATCAGCGAGATCGTCCCGCCGCGGCGGACGATGTCGATGGCCAGGCGGAAGGCGGCCAGGCGGTCGATGCCGACCGTCTCCATGACCTTCTCGGCCACCGCGTCGGGAAGCAATCCGGTGGCCTTCTGGGCGATCGTCGCCCCCGGAGAGCCGTGGGCCTCCATGCCGACCGCGTCGATCACCGAGTCGGTGCCGCGGCCGTCGGTCATGCCCCGGATCACCTCGGCCAGGTCGTCGTCGTGGTCGCGCAGGTCGAGCGTCTCGGCCCCGCGCTCGCGGACGCGCGCGAGCCGCTCGGGCACGATGTCCACGCCGATCACGCGGTGCCCGCGGTGCAGCGCGATCCGCGCGGCCATGTCGCCGATCGGGCCGAGGCCCAGCACGGTCACGCTCCCGCCGTCGGGGATGGCGGCGTACTCCACGGCCTGCCACGCGGTGGGCAGCACGTCCGACAGGTATACGAAGCGGTCGTCAGGCCCGTCCTCGGGGACCTTGATGTGGGTGTACTGCGCCTGCGGCACGCGCAGGAGCTCGGCCTGCCCGCCGGGCACCTCTCCGTAGAGCTTGGTGTAGCCGAACAGGGCCGCGCCCATCCCCTCCTCATGCACCTGGGTCGTCTCGCATTGCGTCTGCAGGCCCTGCTCGCACATGAAGCAGTGCCCGCAGGAGATCTGGAAGGGGACCACCACCCGGTCGCCGGGAGCGATCTCGGTGACCTCGCTGCCGACCTCCTCCACGATCCCCATCGGCTCGTGCCCGAGGATGTCCCCCTCCTCCAGGAAGGGGCCCATGACCTCGTAGAGGTGCAGGTCGGAGCCGCAGATCCCCGTCGAGGTGATCCGCACGATCGCGTCGGTCGGTGCCTGGATCGAGGGGTCCGGGACCGTGTCCACGCGCACGTCGCGCTTTCCGTGCCATGTGAGTGCTCGCATGCGACGCTCCTTCCCGCGGTGGCCGGGCCCAAACCGGCGCCTGAGTTCGTAAGAACCGCGCGGTCGGAGTCGCTAAGGGGGCAATGGCAACCGATCCACAAGGAGAAGCATCATGACCGCTGCCGTTGCGGCCGCACTGCGGCCGATCCCCTTCCCCACGTCGAGCTCGCTCCGCAGCGACCCGGCCGCCCAGGCCTTCGCATTGCTGCGGATCGCGTTCACCGTGGCGCCGATCCTGTTCGGCCTCGACAAGTTCACGGGACTGATGATCGACGACTGGACCAAGTACCTGGCGCCCGAGTTCAACGACCTGATCCCGGGCAGCGCCGCCAACGCGATGCACATCGTCGGCGTCGTCGAGATGGCCGCCGGCCTCGTGGTCGCGGTGGTCCCGCGCTTCGGCGGCCTGCTGGTGGCCGGCTGGCTCGCGGGCATCATCGTGAGCCTGCTGCTCGTGGGCGGCTACGCGGACATCGCGCTGCGCGACTTCGGGCTGCTGCTCGGCGCGCTGACGCTGGCGCGCCTGGCCGCCGCCTTCGCGGATCGCGGCGAAGGCAGGGTCGCGTAGGGCACTCGCCTATCGTCGTGGGGGTGGCGACGTCCAACGTGGACCTGGTGCAGGCGCTGTACCACCGCTTCACGCTGGACGACGTCGCCTCCGCGCTCGAGCTCCTTTCGGAGGACTTCCGAGGCGAGGTGCCGCCCTCGATGTCGGCCGAGCCCGACGTGTACGAGGGCCGCGAGGGAGCGCTGCGCTACATGCGCGCCTTCGAGGGCTTCATAGAGGACGTCCGCTTCGAGCCGCTCGAGGTCCGCGAGCACGGTGGCAAGGTGATCGCGGAGCTGCGGATGGTGGGACGCGGCGCGACTAGCGGCATCGAGGTGGACCTGCCGGTCGTGGTCGTGCACGAGATCGAGGACGGCAAGGTCAAGCGCATGGACCCCTACCCGGACCTCGACGCGGCGCTGGCGGCCCTCGACGGACCAGAGGCTGCCGCGCAGTGAGCGAGCCCTCGGTCACCGGCGGATGCCTCTGCGGAGGAGTCCGCTTCGAGCTGACCGAGCCCGCCACCGAGGCGGGCTACTGCCACTGCACACGTTGCCAGCGCCGCACCGGCGGAGCCAGCTCGGCCCAGGCCCGGATCGACGGCCGCACCTTCCAGCTCCTTCAGGGCGAGGAGCTCGTTCAGGCGTGGCAACATCCCGAAGGCGGGTTCGAGAAGTGCTTCTGCCGCGAGTGCGGCGCGCACCTGTTCAGCCGCAACCCCGACGATCCGGCCCAGATGAGCGTGCGCCTCGGTGCGTTCGACGGCGACGCCGGCGTGCGGCCGAGCTGGCGTACTTTCGTGGCCTACGCGGCGCCCTGGGAGCCGATCCCCGACGACGGCCTCGAGCGCTTCGAGGAGGCCAAGCCGCGTTAGGCGCGAGGTCCTCCGCCCGGCTCGATCTCCTCCACCCACTGGGCGCGCCACTCCGGCGCCTCGAACGGCTCGGCGTAGTAGCGGGTCTCGCGGGCGATCTTGCCCTCGCGGAACTCGAAGACGACCACGACGTGGAAGACCTGTCCTCCGTAGTCGCCCGTCGCCATGACGGTCCACACGTTGCCGCCGCCGACGATCCGCTTGACCGTGAACTTCGGCATCGTGTCGGCCGGATAGGCCCGCTGGAACTCGCGCATGTTCTCGCGCCCGCGGACGCGCTCGTTCGACTGCGGCATGTCCGCGACGAAGTCCTCGTGGCGCCACTCGTACTCCGCCTCGGGATCCAGGTTCTCGATCATGTCCCGGAGGCGGGCAGGGATGTCTCGCTCGTTCACGACCGAACCGGAGAGTCGTAGAAGGCGAACACTTCACCGCCGGGCGCGAGCCATCGCTCGACGAGGCCACGCGCCCGGTCGGGCTCCCTGTGGAACAGGCCGACGCGCACGGCGAAGATCTTGTCGAAGCGGCGCTTTCCCAGGTCGAGCTCCTCGAGCTCGGCCACCAGGAACTCCGCCTTGCCGGCCTCGATGCACGCCGCGTTGCGGCGACTGGCGGCATCGATCATCTTGGGCGACCGGTCGATCGCCGTCAGATGCCCGCCTTCGAGGCGCTCGCAGACCATCGTCGCAGCGATTCCGTGCCCGCAGCCGATCTCGAGGACCTGGTCGTCCGGCTCGATCTGGAGTTGGTCGACGACCGCCGTGAGCCGCTCGCTCACGACAGCAGGCCGTTCTGCTCGGCCCATTCGCGCGAGCGCTCCATCCCGTCCTCGAACGAGACCTTTGGGTCGAAGCCGAGCATCTCCCGCGCCTTGCGGTTCGAGTAGCCGTTGCGGCGCGTGTAGTAGTCGATCGTCGCCGGGGCGAAGTCGGTGTAGGCGCCGCGCAGCTGGGCCGCCTTGGCCACCGGCCAGGTGCCCGCCTTGAGCAGCGGCGCCGGGAGGATGCGCGGCCCCTTCTTGCCGAGCCAACGGTGGTAGGGCTCGAAGAAGCGGCGGTTCTCGACCTTCGTCCCGTCCGTGAGCGTGAAGACGTGGCCCGCCGCCACGGGCGAGCCGGCGGCAAGGGCTATTCCGTCCACCAGGTCGTCCACGTATATCGGCGTCACGACCCCGTCGGGGATGGCGAAGCCGCCCGACTTGATCGCCTCGAGCGGCCTGATCAACCAGGGATCGGAGGCCGGGCCGTAGACGTCCCCGGGGCGCACGACCGTGCAGGGGATCTCGCCGGCCGCGTGCCGGGAAAGCACGACCTGCTCGGCCGCCACCTTCGCGTCCGTGTACGGCGCGCCAGTGGGCTTGACCGGCCAGAGCTCGTCGGCGCCCTCCGGATAGTCGATGCCGAAGACGACGATCGACGAGAGGTGCACGAAGCGCTCCGCGCCGGCCTGCATCGCGGCATCGAGCGCGTTTCGCGTCCCGACGGTGTTGATGCGCCAGAAGCGCTCGAAGGGCCCGCCGAACCCGACGAGCGCCGCCGTGTGGACAACGAGGTCGGCCCCGGCCGCGTGCTCCTGCCAAGCACCGGCCTCCGCCACGTCGCCTTCGACCACGCCCGCTCCGGCGTCAGCCCGCAGGTCGACGCCGCGCACGTCGGCGCCGAGGTCGCGGTAGCGGCGTGCCAGCGCGCCGCCGATGAAGCCGGAGGCGCCGGTGATGAAGACGCGGCGGGATACGTCGGACAAGGCCGTCGCACGATACGTCAGGATGCGGGCCATGCTCGACCACGTGGGGCTCGATGTCACCGACTACCACCGCAGCAAGGCGTTCTACGAGAAGGCGCTCGCGCCGCTCGGCCTCAGGCTGATGATGGAGCCCGTGGAAGGGGTCGGCGGCTTCGGCGACGGGCGCATGCCGTTCTTCTGGATCGGCCAGCGCGACCGCGGTCCGCAGACCGGCGTGCACGTGGCCTTCACGGCGGACGGCCGCGAGACGGTCGACGCCTTCCATGCCGCCGCGCTCGAGGCCGGCGGGACCGACAACGGCGGGCCCGGCCTGCGGGAGATCTACCACCCGCAGTACTACGGCGCGTTCGTGCTCGACCCCGACGGCAACAACGTCGAGGCGGTCTGCCACAAGCCGGCTTGACGCCGGGCGGCTAGCTTCGGTTGCGGTAGAGACGCGCCGTCAGCGGCGCGAAGATCGCCGTCAGCAGCGCGGCCGTGCCCAGCACGACCGCGACGTCGCCGCCGTTCACGTGCCCCTCCATCAGGCCGCGCGACGCGGTCACGAGGAACGAGACCGGGTTGGCGTCGACGAAGGCCTCGAGCACCTTCGGCAGGGTCTCGGGCTCGACGAACACATTGCTGAGGAAGGTCAGCGGCCAGAGAGCCATGAAGCCGGCGTTCAGCACCGCGTTGGGCGACCGCAGGACCAGCCCGACCGCGGTGTAGACCCAGGACAGGCCGAATGCGAACACCGTGACCAGCGCCATGGCGCCCAGAATGCCCAGCACTCCGCCGTTCGCGTCATAGCCGAGCGCCACGCCCAGCACCACGATCACGGTCCCTGCCACCACGTAGCGCACGCTGTCACCCAGCAGGGCGCCGAAGAGCGGCGCCGAGCGCCAGACGGGCAGCGACCGGAAGCGGTCCACGACCCCCTTCGTCAGGTCGGTGTTGAGCGACACGCCGGAGTAGACGGTCGTGAACAGGATCGAGATCACGAGGATGCCCGGGAGGATGTAGTCGAGGTACTCGCTGGTCGAGCCGGCGATCGCGCCGCCGAACAGGTAGGTGAACATGAGCACGAACATCACCGGCGTGATCGTCACGTCCAGCAGCTGCTCGGGCACGTGCTTGACCTTCAGCATCCCGCGCCAGCCGAAGGCCATCGCGGCCGAGGCGGCGCTTGCCCCCGGAGGTCGCGGGGTGGACGAGATCGCCTTGCGCACCGCCGCCTCCTGGAGCTCGGGCTCGCGCGCCGCCCCGGTGGCCGGGTAGGTGCTCATGCGGCCTCCTCCTTCGCGGCCTCGACGGGTTGCTCCGTCTGGTCCTCCGCCGGGCGCCCGGTGAGCGCCAGGAACACCTCGTCGAGCGTCGGCTGGCCGAGGGTGAACTCCGCGATCCCGATGCCGGACCGGGAGAGCCGCGCGACCGCCTCGGCGGCGCGATCGGTCTCGGCGCAGGGCGCCGCCAGCGCGGCGGGGTCGGGCTCCGGGTGCGCGTTGCCAAGCTCCTGGGCGAGCAGCCGCTCCGCCTCGGGCCGCTGCTCGGGATCGAGCAGCCGAACCCGCAGCGCGCCTGACCCCACGGATGCCTTGAGCTGCCCCGGCGTGCCCTCTGCGATGACCTTGCCGTGGTCGATCACCGCAATCCCCTCGGCGAGCTGGTCGGCCTCGTCGAGGTACTGCGTGCAGAGCAGGATCGTCGTCCCCTCCGCCGCCAGCGCCCGGATGATGGCCCACACCTGGTTGCGCGAGCGGGGGTCGAGCCCGGTCGTGGGCTCGTCGAGGAACATCACCTGGGGAGTGACGACGAGGCTCGCGCCAATGTCGAGCCGGCGCCGCATCCCGCCCGAGTAGTTCTTGACGAGGCGGCCGGCCGCCTCCGCCAACCCGAAGGCCTCGAGCAGCTCGTCCGCGCGCGCCCTGGCCGCGTGCCTGTCCAGCCCGAGCAGCCGGCCCAGCAGGATGAGGTTCTCCCGTCCGGTCAGGTCCTCGTCGACCGACGCGAGCTGGCCGGTCAGGCTGACCACGCCGCGCACCGCGTCGGCGTCCTCGACGACGTCGTGACCGAGCACGCGCGCCTCGCCTCCGTCGGGCCGCAGCAGCGTGGCGAGCATGCGGATCGTCGTCGTCTTGCCGGCCCCGTTGGGACCGAGGATCCCGTACACGGCGCCGGCGCGCACGGCGAGATCGACGCCGTCCACGGCCCTGGTCTCGCCGAAGTGCTTGACGAGGCCCGACGCCTCTATGGCCAGTGATGTCTGCTGCACGGGTTCCTAGTGGTCCTCGCCGGCCCGCACCCGATCGATGATCGTGTCGATGCGCCGGCGCGTGTTCGCCTTGCTGGTCACCGCGTAGTAGGGCTGACCTCCTGTCGCAGCCCATGGTACGAGCACGTCGAAGTCGAGCTCGCGAATCAACTCGAGGCTATCGAGATAATGCTCGCGCTCGCTCGAGCCGAGCACGGCTGCCACCCATTCCCCGTCGCTGAAATAGACGGTGTCTCCGGTGAACAGGAAGCGGTGCTCGCCGCTGTCCCACAGGTAGGCAGTCGCCCCCGGCGTGTGGCCGGGCGTGGGGATGACCTCGAGGTCGTCGTCCAGCACGTGCCGGCGGGAGAAAGCCCCGCGCACGTGGGCCTTCTTCTCCACCGAGCCCCTGTCGGCCTCGTGCACGAATAGCGGCGCCGTGACCCTGGCGGGGAGGAACGAGGCCTCGTGACGATGGTTCAGATACTGCCGCGACACTCCGCCCAGGTCCTCGACCGCCGGGTCGCCGGCCTCCAGGGAGGGCACGCTGTAGACAAGCAAGTTGCCCTTGTCGCGCCGCAGCAGGAACGACCGGATGTGGAGCGTGGGCGCGAAGGGAAGCGGCTCAGGGGCCGAGGCGTGCAGCCCGGCCACCGGAGTCTCCATACGGAGCAGCTCCTTCGTGCTCACGCCTCACCTTCCCCCGGGGCGACCCGGCGCGGCAGCGAGGGCTCCACCCGCAGCAGCCGGGCCGGCCACTTCGGCAGCCACCAGTTCCAGCGCCCCATCAGGGAGATCACCGCGGGCACGATCAGGGCCCGGATCACAGTGGCGTCGAGGATGATCCCGGCCGCCAGGCCCGTGGCCATCATCTTCACGTCGGTCTCCGGCGCTGACGCCATCGACGTGAACGCGAGGAACAGGATCAGCGCGGCGCTCGTGACCAGCCGGCCGGTCCGGCCTATGCCCCTGATGACCGCCGTCGAGGTGGAGCCGGTCTTGTCGAACTCCTCCCGCATCCGGGCGAGGATGAACACCTCGTAGTCCATCGAGAGCCCGAACAGGAAGGCGAAGATCATCAGCGGCATCCAGGACGGGATCGAGCCGGTCGACTCGATGTCCCAGATCAGCTCCGAGCCGTATCCGTGCTGCCACACGAGCACCAGCACGCCCCACGCCGCCGCGACGCTGAGGATGTTCAGGACGATCGCCTTCGCCGGCAGCAGCAGCGAGCGGAAGGCCCGGGCCAGCAGGATGAACGTAGTGATCGTGATCAGCGCGATCATCAGCGGGAAGCTGCCGTAGACGGCGTCGATGAAGTCGGCGTTCGAGGCGGGCTGGCCGCCCACGCGGACATCGGGACCGGCCAGGTGCGCCGTGTCGCGCACGTCGGCCAGCGTCTGCTCGCCCTCGCTCGAGCCGCTGTCCGCGATGGGCACCGCCTGGACGAGCGCGGTGCCTCCGCGCCGCCAGTCGGACCCTTCCGGCGCCACCGCGCCGTGCAGGCCTTCCACGCCGCGCAGGGAGTCCGCCACCCGGTCGGGATTGACTCCTCCGGAGACGAGGACCTCGTGCGGCAGCAGCGCCCCCTCGCCGATACCGGCGCGCTCGAGCGCCTCGAGGCCCTCCTTGGCGTCGCCGGACTTGGCGATCGTGTCGGCGTCGGAGGTCCCAAGCTGCAGGTCGAACGCCGCGATCGCCAGCGCCAGGATCACCGCCATTCCGGCGCCCGCCGCCAGCCAGCGCCGCCGCGAGACGGCCTCGGCCCAGCGGGTCCACGCGCGACTGGCCTTGTCGTCGCTGCGGCGGTGGGGCCAGTCAAGGCGCTGCCCGAACTTCGCCATGACCACTGGCAGGAGCGTGATCGCCACCAGCGTGGAGACCAGCGGGATCAGCATGCCGCCGTATCCCATCGAGCGCAGGAAGGGCAGCGGCAGCGCGATCAACGCCAGGAGGCCGATGGCGACGGTGATTCCGCTGAAGACGACCGCACGCCCCGCGGTCTCCATCGCTTTCTGCACGGCCTCGTCGCCGCTGCGGCCGTG
>DATACN010000148.1:0-4547 GCA_036258995.1 Thermoleophilaceae bacterium
GCGCGGATGGTGCGCTGGATGGGCAACCAGGCCACGCTCGATCCGCGTCCCGGCGGCGTATTCCAGGTGGACTTCGTCCGCGAGATCGGTCAGGTCGCGGCGCGCGGCGAGTTCGTCGAGGTGGTCCCCTTCGAGCGGCTCGTGTTCACGTGGGGGATCGACCTCGAGCCTCTCGGGGTGCCCCCGGGATCGACCCGGGTGGAGGTCTCGCTGGTGCCGGACGGCGACGCGACCATCGTGCGCCTGGTCCATCGCGACCTGCCGGAGGGGGCCGTGAGCTTCCACAGCGCGGGCTGGGCCCACTACCTGGAACGGCTCGGCGTCGTGCCGTCCGGAACCGAGATCGGCACCGACGACTGGCTCGCGCCGGGGGTCTCCTGGTCGTGACCCTGGCCCTGCGGCTCGCCGCGCTGCTCGAGTGCCTGGCCGCCGCCGACCGCGACGGCGGAGAGGAGAACGCGATGCGGTTCGCCGAGGGCGCGAGCCTCCTGGCGGCAGCCGCCCGGCCCCAGCTGCGCGTCGGCACGCTGACGACCGTCACGCTCGCGCAGTCGCTGCGCACGCTGGCGCTGACGCTCGAATCGCGCTCGCGCAGCGAGAGGCGCAGGCTTCTGGCCGAGGCCGCGATGTCGGCGGGGCTCGGGTGGCTCTTGCACCGCTCCGCGAGCCTGGCCCGCTGGGACCGCTAGCGGGGTTACAGTGGCCCGCGGTGGCGGGCGAGAAGACGACGACGAGACGCACGCAGCGCGAGCGCTCCGAGGCGACGACCAACGAGGTAATCGCCGCCGCCCGCAAGCTGTTCGCCGAGGCCGGCTACGCAGCCACGTCGCTCGATGCCATCGCGGCGGCGGCGGGCATGACCAAAGGCGCGATCTACCACCACTTCTCGAACAAGCAGGAGGTATTCCGGGCCGTCTACGAGCAGGAGCGCGCCCGGCTCGCCGAGATCGAGCAGGACGCCTACAGCCGCAAGCGCGATCCGTGGCAGGGGTTCATCGCCGCCTGCCTGGCCTTCCTCGAGGCCTCCCTCGACCCGGGAGTGCAGCGGATAACGATCCTCGACGCTCCCGGCGCGCTCGGCTGGCAGACCATCAGGGAGACGTACGGGCGCGACGCGCTGGCGATGATGACGTGGGCGCTGGAGGAATCGATGGCGGCCGGGCGGCTGCGCAAGCGGCCCGTGGCGCCGATCGCCCACGCGCTGCACGGCGCCATCGAGGAGCTCGCCATGCACATCGCGCACGCCGAGGACCAGCGGGCGGCCCTGAGGACCGCCTCAGCCGAGCTGCGGCGCCTGTTCGACGCGGTCGCGGGCGGCTGACTGCGGCCGTTCGTCCACCGGCCGGGCGCGATCGCGGACCCAGAGCCCGACCGCTCCCCCGGCCGCCGCGCCGAGCGAACAGAAGAGGAACACCGCCAGGTACGGGTCCGCGTCGCCCGGCGCCGCTCCCTGGAGGATCACCGCCAGGATCGCCACGCCGAGAGCGCCCCCGACCTGCCGTGCCGTGAGGTTCAAGCCGGTGGCGGCCGCGTAGCGCGCCGCCTCGACGGCGGTGACGCCGGCCGTGGCGATGCCCACTCCGATGGCGCCCATCGCCGCTCCTCCCACCAGGCCGGCGGGGAGCCAAATGCCCACGAAGTTCGGCTCCGTCCCGAGGCGGAGGACCAGCCACAGGCCGACAGCGGCCCAGATGAGTCCTCCCAGGAGGATGGCCGCCCGCTGGCCGCGGACCTCGATCCGCCGTCCGACGACGGCCGCCCCGATCGCTCCGGTCACGGCCCCGGGGCTCATCGCGAGCCCCGCCTCGATCTCGGAGTAGCCCCAGACTCCGATCAGCCACAGCGCGCAGACGAGCATCCACGCATACATCGCGGCGCCGAAGAGCACGGAGGCCGCATTCGACATCGCGAACTTGCGGCTACGCCACAGCACCGTCTCGACGGCGGGGGCGGGATGCCGCCGCGAGCGGAGCAGGCCGAGCCCCAGCGCGACGACACCGCCGGCGAGGCTGCCGACGGTGCGCGGATCGCCCCAGCCCCATTCCTCGCCCTGAGTCACTCCGAGCACCAGGAGACCCACTCCGACGCCGACGAGCACCGTGCCCGCCAGGTCCGGCAGACGGCCGCTGGAGCGCTGTGAGGGCCGCACGAGCCGGAGGGTGCCGAACACGATCAGGGCGCCGATCGGAAGGTTGATGAGGAAGATCGATCGCCAGCCCGCGGTGTCGACCAGCAACCCGCCGACCGTGGGGCCGATGATCGCCGCAACCGCCGTCGAGGCTCCCCAGATGCCGATCGCGGCGGCACGACGGTCGGGCGGGCTCTCAGCGAGGACGATGCCGAGTCCCGCCGGGAGGGTCAGCGCCGCGGCCGCTCCCTGCACGAACCGCGCCACCACCAGCACCGCCAGCGTCGGAGCGACGGCGCTGGCAAGCGAGGCGACCGTGAACAGCGCGGCGCCGAAGACGAACACCTTCCGGCGCCCGAGCACGTCCGCGAGGCGGCCGCCCGGTGCCAGCAGAGCCGCGAACAGGACGCTGTAGCCCGTGATGACCCACGCCAGGTCGGTCACCTCGGCGCCTCCGAAGTCCGCCTGCATCTCGGAGAAGGCCAGGTTGACCGCGGTGACGTCGAGGAAGTCGAGGAAGGCGGCGCCGGAGACGATGAGGAGGATCAGGGCGAGCCGGGAGGAGCCGCCTTCGCGTTGACCCGGACTGCCTTCGTGCTGACGCGCGCGGCTGTCGTCATTCACAGACATACGGTCGGTATGTAACATACCTTGCCATGCACGATCTCAAACCCGCCCCCGCCTTCGACCATCCCTGGACCCGCTTCGTCGCGATCGGCGACAGCATCACCGAGGGCTACGGCATGGATCCTGTGGAGGGCGTGGAGCCCGTGCCGTGGGCGGAGCGGGTGGCGCGTGCCCTCGCCGCGGGCAAGCCGGAGTTCGAGTTCCACAACCTGGGCTGGCGCAACCTGTGTGCCGCGGAGATCAGGGACTCGCAGCTCGACCGGGCGCTTCAGCTCGAGCCGGACCTCGTCTCGATCGCGGCGGGCCTCAACGACCTGCTCGCGTCAGAGGTGGACCGCGATCGCCTCGAGCGCGACATGGAGCCGATGTACGCCGCGTTCGCGGAGCGCGGCACGTTCGTCTTCACCTACAAGTACATGGACTTCCCCAGCAGCGGGCTCGTCCCGGAGGAGGGCGCGGCCTTCCTGCGAGAGCGGATGGAGCTGCTCCACGACGCGATCATCACGCTGGCCGAGCGATACGGAGCGCTGGTGGTCGACCTCTACAGCGACCCGAACACGGCGAACCCCGGGTTCTTCAGCGAGGACCTCAAGCACGCGAACGCGGCCGGCCAGGCCTACGTCGCGGAGCAGACCCTCAACGCCCTCGCCGCAGCTCTGGAGTCCGGTCGCGCTGGCGGTCGGGCAGCATCCGGTTGACCCGTTCCGCGACGGCCAGCAGGACCACCGACGTCCCGATCGCGATCACGAAGCTGCCGAAGTCGAACTCGTCGCTGTCGGCGATGTCCAGCAGCTCGGTCGCCACAAGGCCGCCCAGCAGCGACCCCGCCACCCCGAGGATGATCGTCCAGACGATCCCGATCGCCTGACGGCCGGGCAGCAGGAGCCGCGCGGCGGCGCCGACGAAGAGGCCCCAGATGACCCAGGCTAGGATGCCCACGCCCGCAGCGTAAAGGAGGCGCGTTGGCCGGATACACCGTCAAGAAAGCCGAGGAAATCCCAGACGTCTCCGGCGACTACCCGGGCGAGATGCGCTTGGGACGGGACGCCCTCGAGAGCGAGCAGATCGCCTTCACCTGGCGCCGAATGCCGGCGCAGACCGGCGGCAAGGGCTCGTACGGGCACCGCCACAAGACGGAGGAAGAGATCTACTGCGTGGTGGAGGGAACCCTCCAGTTCAAGCTCGACGACGACGTCTTCGACGCCGGCCCCGGCACGGTCGTCCGGATCGCCCCGGAGGTGGTCCGCTCGGTCTGGAACGAGGGCCCCGACGACGCGGTCCTGATCATGGTCTCGCCCAAGGGCGAGGACGTGATGGGCGACGTGGAGAAGGTGCCGGACTTCTGGCCGGAGTAGCCGCCGCGTTCACGCGGAAGCGCTCGCCTTCGGGACGAACTACGGCTGGGTAGGGGGTCGGTTCGGGGCGTTTCCGGCGGCGCCGTGCTGACTTTTGGTCCTATATGGACCATAAGTCAACGCGGCGGCTGTGCAGCGGCGCTGAGACCGCCCTTACCCAGCCGCCGTTCGCCCGAGCAATCGCCACCGCTTCGCGCGAGAAGCGTTCGTCCCGGCTACTCCCACTCGATCGTGCCGGGTGGCTTCGACGTGATGTCGAGGGTCACCCGGTTGACCTGCGGGATCTCGTTGATCATCCGCGAGGCCACCTTCTCGAGCAGGTCGTAGGGCAGGCGCGCCCAGTCGGCGGTCATGGCGTCATCGCTCGTGACCGCCCGGATGACGACGGGATACGCGTAGGTGCGCTCATCGCCCATGACACCGACGGTCCGCACGGC
>DATACN010000149.1:0-9071 GCA_036258995.1 Thermoleophilaceae bacterium
CAGGAGGACCGGCGCGTCTCGGCGATCGTGTCCTGGGACAGGGCGCAGTCGAGCCCGATGCCGGCCGATCTCGGCTTGCGGACGCCTGCCCTGTTCGTGGTCGCGGACTTCAACTGCCAGCGGGTCCCGGTCTGCCTCCCCGAGCGCTACGCAACCCCGCCGGATCCACGCGGCCCAGGCAACAAGGACCAGGACTTCCAGCGCCTGGCGAGGGCGAGGGTGGACACGATGAAGATCGCGCTGCGCGCGGCCACGCATCTCGACTTCACCGAGTTTCCGCAGGCGAACGGCAGTCGCTATGGCGTGGTGACGACCTTCTATTACACGCTCGCCTGGTTCGATCGCTATCTGAAGCGCAAGGCCGGCGCCCTCCGCCGCCTGACCGCCACCGGATTCGACGACTCCGCGGACGTCCACTCCATCAGTGGAGGCAGCTACGACGCCCAAACCGGGCAGAACGTGCCGGCGCGCATCGGGGGCCAGGCGGTTGCCAACCGTCTCTCCTTCCATTTCCGCTCCGCTTGCTTCCTCGAGCGCGGCCGGTACCGCTCCGAGGACCTGAGGGCGGGGGGCTGCCCGGCCGGCCCGCGCGGCCTCGCGGGGAGCGGCCGTAGCTGCCTGCCGCGCCGGCTGGCCATCCACAGCAGCGGGATCGGCCCGGCCAGGCTGGGCCGCGGCTACCGCGCTCTCTTTCGCCGCTACCGGGCCGTCCGCAGGGGCCCGCGCTTCACGAGATTCTGCGTGCGCGGCGGTGGCAGGTTCCTCGTGGGCTCTCGCAGAGGGCGGATCGACTTCGCGGCCACGACCGCGCGGCGGCACCGCACCCGGCGCACCGGGCCACAGGGCCGGCAGCGAGCCGCCGCGGGTGCTCGTCGCATCCATCGCCGGGTACGTGTCGGAGGTGCGGGCCGGCGTGGCCGCGTGATCTACGGCGTGCGTGGCGGCCGCGTGCGCTTCGTCGCCGTCGCTACAGCCCGCCAGGTCGCGAGGCCGCGCGGCCTGCTGCGCCGGCTGCGGGCCGCGGGCCTGCTCGGTCCGCGCCGCTAGAGCGCCGCCAGGCGGATACCGTGCGCCCGTGTCGCATGCCAACGTCGAGCACGTCCGGGCGATGCTCGACGCCTGGAACGAGGGCGGTCCCGAGGATCTCGTCCGCTTCATGGCCGACGAGCACGAGTGGCTCGAGGTGGAGGGCCGGCCGGAGTCGGCGGGCTCTCCGATGGTTCGCGGGCGGGACAGCATGCAGTCGTCGCTCGACGCGCTCTTCGACGCCTGGGAGAGCTACCGCCTCGAGCCCGAGGAGGTGCGAGACGTGGACGACGAGCGAGTGCTCGCGATCGTCCGCGAGGTCGCGCGCGGTCGGACGAGCGGCGTCGAGGTCGAGAGCCGCTGGGGATATCTGATGACCTTTCGCGACGGGTTGATCGTGCGGGTGGAGGCCTACCGCGACGCGGACAGGGCCATCGAGGCCGCCGAGACCGCTACCAAGGAGAGCCAGTGAAGAAGATCCAGGTCAGGCTCAATTCGTCGAAGCGGCCCCAGGAGGTCTACGACTACCTGGTCGACTTCGAGCGCCATCCGGAGTGGCGCTTCGACGTGCTCGAGTCGAAGCTCGTGGAGGGGGAGAAGGGCCGCCCCGGCGCGCGGTACCGCCAGAAGATCAAGCCGGGGCGCAAGGAGATGGAGGCGAACGTGGAGCTGACCGAGGCCGAGCCCGGCCGCAGGGTCGGCTTCCGGACGATCGACGACGCGCCGGTCACCGCCTCGGGGACCTACACGATCACCGAGGCCGGCACGGGAAGCGAGCTGGTCAACGATGTGATGATCGAGGCGCACGGCTTCGTGCGGCTGTTCGAGCCCTTGATGGGCCCGGGGCTGCGCAAGACGGCCAAGCGCTACGAGGAGGCGCTCGCCGAGCGGCTCCGCTGACAGTCCGGCGTCTAGCATCGGGCCCCGCCGGGTAATGGGCGGGGGTTGCCGGATGAGGTGCACCAGGAAGGACTCTCGCGACGGGCGCTGATGCAGCGCGCCGGCCTCGCGACTGCCGGCGCCGCGCTCGCGCAACTGCCCTGGGCGCTCGACGCAAAGGGCTTGCTCGAGGAGGCTCGCGCGCAAAGCGCCGACCTGACCGAGGACACGCTCAACGGACTGGTCGCCTTCGTCACGCCGGGCGACGACCCCTACTCCCGGCAACAGGGCGAAGCCACCGACCGCCCGGGCGGGATCGCCTCCGGCGTCACGCCCGTGCTCATCGCCAGCCTCAATCGCTACGTGCGGGCCTCCGCGCTTGGCGCATTCGGCGGCTCGGTCCCGGCTGCCGCGGGGGTCGCGGCACTGCTCAACCACTACGCAGTCCAGGCGAGCCCGGTGGCGATCGGACCGTTCGTCAGCCACTTCGCCCGGCTGGGAAAGCCGCAGAAGGCGGATGTATTCAGGCGCTGGGAGGGCGACCCGGCCTGGGAGAACAGCGAGATGCGGGCGGTGAGCGCCGTCTTGATCGGCTACACGGCCTACCTGACCTGGTCTGAAGCAGGCGTCTTCGACAGGACGCGCCGGGCGCCCATGCACCGGCCGGTCGGCTGGACGCTCAGCGGCTATGGCGGACGCGCGGAGGGCCGCCGCGAGCTCAAGGGCTACTACAAGGGCCGAAGAAGGGCCCGGGGCCGGCGCCGCCGGCGAAGGAGAAGGAGGGCCTAGGGGTGGCGCGCGACGTGATCGTGATCGGCGCGGGCGGCGGAGGGCCGGTCGTGGCCAAGGAGCTCGCCGAGCGGGGACTGGACGTGCTGGTGCTGGAGGGCGGACCGCGCTTCGCGCGATCGAGTCGCGAGATGCGGCACCTGGAGTACGACGCCAACGATCCGGTGAGCGGGTACCTTCGGGTGGGCCCCGCCGACCGCTCCAGGCCGCCGTGGATGCGGGACCTGCCCCAGAGCTCCTTCGTCTGGCAGTCGACCGGCGTCGGCGGCACCACGCTCCACTACTTCGCCAACAGCCCGCGCGCCATGCCCGGTGTCTTCCGCGGCTACCGCGGCAGAGACCGCAATGCCTACGACCGCGCGCACGAGTTCCCCTTCAGCTACCGCAGCCTGATCCCCTACTACGAGTGGGTGGAGCACACGCTGCCCGTCCAGACGGCCGCGATGGGCACGAAGGAGCGGGTCTACCTGCGGGCCGCGGCCCGCAGCGGCCTCCCGGTGCAGGCGGGCAAGGACATCAAGCGCAACTCGCACCGCCCCCAGGAGAACGCCATCCTCCAGCCCCGCGGAACCGCCGGGCGCACGAGCGACCCGCGCAAGCTGCGCTTTCCGAAGGCGCGCGGCTGCACGTTCTGCGGCTTCTGCCTCCAGGGCTGCTACGAGCCGCTTCGCTCCCCGCGCAACCTGCGCGCCAAGCGCTCGACGGACAACTCCTACGTACCGATGGCGCTGACCGCCGACCTCTACAAGCGCGGAGCCCGGGCGGCCACTCTGATCGCGAACGCCTTCGTGACGCGCATCGGCACGGCGCAGGAGGGTGCCCGCACGGTCGCCCGCACCGTCACCTGGCGCGACACGGCCAGCGGCGAGATGCACACCGAGGAGGCCCGGGTGGTGGTCATGGCCGGCGGCTGCGTCGAGAACCCGCGCCTGTGGTTCAACTCGAACCTGCCGAACCCCAACGACTGGGTGGGGCGCGGCATCACCGACCACTACCTGGACTGGGTGATCGGAGTGCTGCCCCGCTATACCGGCTCGAGCCGCGGACCGAACTCCGCCGCGCGATGCGACTTCCCCGGCCGAGGCGCGATGGAGAACGTCGGCCTGCCCCCGGGGTTCCAGGCCTTCAGCGGCACTTTCAGCGACTCGGGCATCGCCGGCTTCTACGACAACGGAGCTCCGGCGGCGGGCGTTGGGCTGCGCGGCGCCGACACCTGGGGCCGGCAGGTGGGTGGCGACCTGCTGCGGATGATGGACGACGTCGACAGGGTCCTGAACGTGCTCGTCCTCACCGACGACGACGTGGAGGCGCAGAACCGGGTCACGCTCTCGCCCAACGCCCCGCCCGACGAGCACGGCCCGGTCTCGCGGGTGGAGATGAAGCACCGGGCCCGCAGCGCCCGGACGCGGCGCAACCGCGAGTACGTCTCGCGCCAGGCGGTGCGGCTGCTGAGGGCGGCGGGGGCCGAGCGGATCTACCGGATGAACTTCCCGCCCCTGATCCTCCACATCCAGTCCTCGATGCGCATGGGCGCGAACCCGGCCGACTCCGTGCTGGACCGCAACGCGGAGTCGCGCTTCGTGCGGCGGCTGTTCATCGCCGACAACTCGGCCCTGCCCAACGCCCTGGGCGGGCCAAACCCGACGCTCACCACCCAGGCCCTGGCCACGCGGACCGCCGAGAAGATCTTCACCCGCTACTTCGGCGGGGAGCCATGGGTGCGGCGCGAGTCGCCGCTCTCGTCGATCGACGACCGCGTGACCGCCGCGGTCTTCCGGCGCGGCCTGGCGGACGCCCCGCGCAGCTCGCGCCCGCGACGCCGCCGCCGGGCCCGTTAAGCGGCGGCGCCGCGGGTGCGGCTAGCCGTATTGCCGATTGGACTCATCGCATTCACAATCGGAAGCCGGATGGGAGAAACCGTTCTGGTGGTAGACGACCACGGCGGCTTCCGGGCGACGGTGCGGGAGCTGCTCGAGGCAGAGGGCTTCGATGTAGTGGGCGAGGCGAGGGACGCCTCCACCGGAATCGAGGCCGCGCGCGCGTTGCGGCCGGACATCGTGCTTCTGGACCTCCAGCTCCCGGACCTCGACGGGATCCTCGCGTCGAAGCGAATCGCTGCCCTGAATGGAGGGTCGGCGATCGTGCTGACGTCGAGTTGCGACCCGAGCGACGTGGTCGGCGTCCTCGAGGACAGCCCGGCTCTCGGGTTCGTCCCCAAGCCGGAGCTGAGCGGTGAGCGCCTTCGGGCGCTGCTTACGCCCGCAGGAACGTAAGCACCGCCAGGACCCTTCGGTGGTCCTCGGACGCGGGGGCGAGGTTCAGCTTGCTGAAGATGCTCGTCACGTGCTTCTCGACCGCTCGCTCGGTCACCACGAGCTGGTCGGCGATTGCGTTGTTCGAACGGCCCTCCGCCATCAGCGCGAGCACCTCACGCTCCCGGTCGGTCAGCTCGGCGAGCGGGTCGTCGCGCCGCCGCCGGCCGAGCAGGGTCGCCACGACCTCCGGGTCGAGCACCGAGCCGCCCTCGCCGACGCGCCGGACCGCCTCCACGAACCGTTCGACGTCGGCGACCCGGTCCTTGAGCAGGTAGCCGGTCCCTTCCGCCTTGTCGCCGACGAGGTCGAGGGCATAGCCCTCCTCTACGTACTGCGACAGCACCAGCACGCCGGTCCCGGGCAGGCTGCGGCGGATCTCGAGGGCGGCGCGCAGCCCGTCGTCGGTGCTCGTGGGCGGCATCCGTATGTCGACCACGGCCACGTCGGGCTTGTGGGCGGAAACCTTGCGCACCAGGTCTTGGGCATCGCCGGCCTGTCCCACGACGTCGAACCCCGCCTCGCCGAGCAGGCGCACGATCCCCTCGCGCAGCAGGACCGAGTCCTCGGCTACGACTACTCGCAAGGAATCTCCGCCCGGACCGTGGTGCCGCTTCCTGGCCTCGAGTCGACCTCGAGCGAGCCGCCCAGCGAGGAGACCCGGTCGAGCAGGCCGCGCAAGCCCGTCCCGTTGCCGGGATCCGCGCCCCCGACCCCGTCGTCCGACACCTCTACCAGGACCCGGCCGTTGTCGCGCGTGACATTTACGCTCGCGTGCGTCGCGCGCGCGTATTTCGCCACGTTGGTGAGGGCCTCCGAAACCACGAAGTAGGAGGCCGACTCCACGCGTTCCGGTAGCCGGTCACCGGGCGAGAGTTCGAGCTCGACCGGCAGCGGGGCACGGTGGGCGAGGGATTCGACGGCGGCGTCCAGGCCGCGGTCGGAGAGCAGCGAGGGATGGATTCCCCGGGCCAGCTCCCGCAGCTCGTCCATCGCGTGATCGAGCTCGGTGCGCGCGCTTTCGAGCTCTCGCATAGCCTCGGTATTGCCGTCGAGCCGGTTGCTCAGGATCCGCAGGCTGAGCGCAAGGGAGACCAGCCTCTGCTGCGCGCCGTCGTGCAGATCCCGCTCGAGGCGGCGTCGTGTCGCGTCGCCCGACTCCACGATGCGGGCGCGGGAGGCGCTCAGCTCCTCGACTTTCGCGCGCAGCTCGTCCGCAAGGCGCTCGTTCTCCAGCGCCAGCGTCGCCGCAGCGGCGACCGTCCGAACGAGCTCGCGCTCATCCTCCCGCGTCGCGTCGTGGGTGAGTACGGCCACCGGCTCGCCGCCTGCCTCCAGGGAAACGGCGTCCCGGCGGGGGTCCGCCGGTGGGATGTCGACGCGGTCGCCGGCGCAGTTGGCGTACGTCCCGTCCTCGTCGCGGTACGCGATCTCAAGGGACGTGCCCCTGAGCGCCTCATCCATCGCGTGGCAAACGCCGCGCCGGCGCAGGGCGGGGTCCCCGAGGCGCGCGACCACCTGGCTCACCGCGCTGGCCTCGGCGACCCGGGTGCGGATCAGGCCGGCCAGGAAGGCGAAGGGGACCGTCGCGAGCACTACGTAGCGCGCGTCCTCGAGCCCGTCGATCACGTCCTGGCCGACTCCCGCGAGCAGCGCCGCGTACCAGACTCCGAGCAGCGCCATGACGAGACCGCCGCTCACGAAGACCGGCGCAAGCGCCTTTCGCGGCGCGCCTCGCTGCGCGCTCCACCGTTGCGCGAGGATCACGGTGAGGGCCACGAGCAGGCCCAGCGTGAACCAGAAGCGCACCCGCGTCAGGTCGCTGAGGTCGGTGCCGTCGCCGATAAGCAGGGGGTTCTCCGGGAACCCCTGGCGGGTCGTGTCATGGAAGAGCGTCATCACCGGGTGCACGACCACCGAGCTGAAGTACATGGCGGCCACCAGCAGCCGCTCGAAGCCCGTCTCGACGACACCGCGGGGGAAGGCGAGCAGCATGTGGAAGAGCAGCGCCCACTGCGAAGTGATGAAGAGCAGGCCGACGATGAACACCCACGGCTCCGTGGAAACCCGAAGGCCGGCGAGGCAGGAGCTGAAGCCGACCGCCGTCATCAGGGCGCCCAGGCGGTTGTCGGGCTGGCGCGCCCAGGCATAGACGCCGGTGCCGATGAAGGCCCAGCCGATCACGGGCCCGGTGATCGCGATGAGCTCGCGCTGGTGACCCCCCTCGGTGGCCAGCGCGAGTACGAGCGGCACCAGGCCCGCCACGAAACCGAGGACCGCGAGCGCCATCAGGGCTGGTCCGAGTCGCATCAAGGCAGCACCTCCTCGATCGTTTCACGCGAGAGCGCGGACTTCGGGACGAACCCGCATGCGGAGCTCTCCTCCACGCACTCCGCGAGGTCGGACTCGGCGCGGCTCGAGGTCAGCACGACGGCCGGCGCGGCGCCAAGTGCCTGGAGGCGGTTGGTGAGCGCGAACCCGTCCTCGCCCGGAAGGTATACGTCGACCAGGGCGAAGTCCGGCGAGAGCTGCCCGGCGGCCTCCAACGCCTCGGCGCAGTCCGCCGCCTCCCCGACGACGTTGTAGCCCTCGCACTCCAGCAGCCGGCGGGCGTGGGCCCGAAAGCCGGCGTGGTCGTCGACGATGAGCACCCTCGTTCCCATCGCGCCGTCATTCTCGCGCGACGCGGCCGCCGTGGCTGTACGGCTAGCCGTACCTCGATTCGCCGGGCACCCACATTGGTCGGAGGCCCCTCCGGCACCAGACTCCTGCCCATGAATCCGCGCCTGACCTGGGAAGCCGTGGAGGCGATGGTCGCCGACCGGCGCCGTCAGGCGGATTCCACGCGATCCCCGGCGTCACCTCGGCGCCCCGTCACCTCCCCGCAAGGCGGCGTCGAGCAGCGTTCCCGAGGGACCCGCCCTCGTCGCAAAGACCGAGGGGGAGCTCGTCGCGGCTCCCCCTCGGTCGCGGCGACCCGCCGGGACGAGGCCCCCAGGTCAGCCTGATGTTCGGAAACCGGATCCAGGAGCTCGGCATGACAGCCGCGGAAGTGCGCGACTACCTAGCTACCCTCGAAGCGGAGCGGTCGCTCGCGCTGGAGACGGGGGTAGCCGACGTCGCTTCGTACATGGCCGACCTGGACGAGGAGATCCGGTCCTGCCGTGAGCTCTACGTCGCGTCGGCGGTCACCGAGATCGCGACGCTCCGGGCGGAGCTGGCCGGGGCCCAGCAGGGATGAGTTTCCGCCGTGCAACCAGTCATAGGAACAGTGCAATTCGCATACCGAATCGGAGGTAGTTCGTGGCATCGTTGACACGCTGGGTACTCGCGCACAAGCGAACCGTGGTGATCACCTGGATCGTGCTGACGATCGGCGGGATCATGGCCGCGGGCCCCGCGACCGACGCGCTCGAGCCGGAGTTCTCCGTGCCCAACAAGGAGGGCTGGGAGACCAACGTCGAGATCGTCCAGCGCTACGGCGGAGACGTCAACGGCACGATCCCGCTCCTGCCGGTGGTGACGCTGCCGGAGGGGAAGACCGCGGAGTCGCCCGGCGTGCGGTCCGAGCTGGCGCGGATCGACGCGCAGCTCAGGGAGGCCCTGCCCGGCGCGCGCGTCGCCTCATACGCATCCACCGGTGACAGGACCTTCGTCTCCGACGACGGGCGGACCGTCTACTCGCTGATCTACCCGCAGCCAGACCCGAACTCGGTGTTCGGTGAGAACCCGAGGGCGGAGAAGGCCGCCAGCGGCGTGCTCGACGACGCCACGGTCGCCGGCAGCCCCGTTCACCTGACCGGGTTCGACGCTCTCGTCGAGGACAGCGGGGGCGAGAGCGGCGGGCCCGGAGTGCTGCTCGAGGCTGTGCTCGGCGCGGCCGGCGCGCTCGTGGTGCTGGTGTTCGTGTTCGCCTCGCTGCTGGCCTTCGTGCCGCTCGTCATGGCCTTCGTCTCGATCATGACCACCTTCCTGCTGCTGCTCGGCCTGACCGAGCTGACCACGGTCTCGCCGATCGTGCAGTTCCTCATCGCGCTGATCGGATTGGGCGTGGCGATCGACTAC
>DATACN010000150.1:0-11481 GCA_036258995.1 Thermoleophilaceae bacterium
CCCTCCTAAGGAGTAGGCCGCAGGTTCGAATCCTGCTCGGGGCGTTGCGGTTTGCAGGGGTTCCGGGCGCGCCTTGGTGCTGATGTCAAAACCGCCATTCGGCGGGGGCCCGAGCGTCGGGAAGGTACGCGCAATACGTGCCGGTCCGGACGGCACGATCGAGGTGCTCGCCGAGCTGGGGATGGTGCTCGCCGATCCGGGCGATCGCCTGGCGGAGCGCCCGGGTCACCCCGACTCGAGCACGCTCGGAGGCCGATGAGGCTCGTCGATCGCGACCACCGAGGCCAACCGCGCGCGAGAGCTCTCGAACGAGGAAGTCGCGTTCTGCGTCCGCCTGCGCGGCCCGGTCTTTGTCTCCGAGCACGCGCGCCTGCTCGATGTCGTCCTCGATCTCGGCGAGGCGTCGGCGGTACGCGTCCTTGGCCCGCGCGTCGAGCATCTCACCCGCGTCGCCGAGCGCGCCGTGCGACAGGCCGGCCACCCGACTCCCGTCGACCTGTGCATCCTTGCCGGTCTCGGCGGCGACGAGGTCCAGCGCGTGGAACTCCCGGCCCGGGTCGGCGAGGAGCCGCACGAGATACCGCACGCCCTTGAGGTCTCGCACTCGAATGGTGCGCCCCTCGAACACCACCGACCAGTAGTCGCCCTCGCGACGGAACACGTTCAGGTCTGCTGCAGGCGTCTTGTCCAGCACGTCCTGGCCCTCGACGCCCGCCGCTGGGTGTGCGGTCTGCGTGGCTTTGATCCGGTCGAGCACGGCACGGGACGCTTCGAGCTCCAGGTCGGCCTGGTCCTCCCGGCCACCGGCGCGGAGGGCCTCGGCGAGACCCACGCGTGCGACCGCCGCTTCATAGGGGGCGCCGACCTCGTTCCAGAGTCGCGCCGCTTCGGAGCAGAGCCGCTCCCCGTCCGCGGCATCACCCTCGGCAAGCCGCACCCTTCCTTCAGCAAGGGTCGCGCTTGCGACCAGCGCCTTGCTGTGAAATCGGGCGGCCACGCGTTGCAATTCGTCTGCGGCTGAGCGGGCTCGGTCGGTGTTGCCGGCCGCGACCTCGATCTCTACCTGCGCCTCGAGCAGCGGCGCCCGCTGCAGATCGGTGTCCGGTGGCCGCTCCTTCGACGGCACCCGCACAGGCCGCTCGAGCGCCTCTCGTATGGAGGTCGCCGCCGTGGCCACGTCTCCTCGGGCCAGGCGCACCAGCGCGAGGCCGGGCTGTGGATCCCAGCCGGCGCGATGAGCGGCAAGCAGCGCCTCCTCCGCGCCATCGACGTCCCCCGTGCGAAGGCGGATCCGTCCGAGCTCGGTCAGGGGCCAGCCCATCTCGCGTCGCAGGTAAGGGCGCAGTTCCTCACAGGCCCCGACCGCCTCTCTCTCCGCCTCGTTGAACGCCCCTCGAAGCCTCAGGATCTCCGCGCGGTGGACCAGGCAGCGCCCGTGGAGGCTCCCGATGGCATTCGTCTTCGACCACCGCTCCATCGCCTCGGTCCATTCCTCGGCCATGTCGTACTGTGCGAGTCCCTGCAAGGCACATACGAGCTCGCAGTAGACGACCCCGGTCGAGAGCGCATCGAGGTCTCCGGAGACCGTCGCCACCCCCACCTCGTCGAGCTGCGCCAGGCCTAGCTCGACGTCGCCGTCCAGGATGAGTAGCCGTGCTTCTGCCACCCGTCCGAGGGCGCACGCCGCCGGGTCACAGGTCGAGCCCACCTCGACGGCACGCCGGGCCCACTCTCGAGCGCCATCGAGCTCGCCCGTCAGCATTCGCTCGTACGCTCGGACCACAGCCAGCCACGCGTGGGCCGGCGTCTCATCCTGACCCTCGAGAAGCCGCTCCGCCCGTGCCAGCCAGCCGCGCACCGGCGCCATGAGCGCGGTATCGAAGAGCAGATGCATCGCGACGCGAACCGCCGCGCCGCCGGCCGCGACCTTGTCGCCGGCCTGGACGCACGCCGCGTGCGCGCGCTCCCACGCCTCGATGGTCACATCGAGATGGCCCGCCGCGTAGGCGACCTCGCCTAGAACCGGCAGATCGGCGGGACTCGCGAGACCTTCCGCGTCTGCCCTTGTAAAGAGGTCGAATGCCTCCTCCCAGTCTCCCCGCACCGCCGCGTCATGTGCGCGCTGGACGACCCCCTCACCCACGCCATCGCTCATAGCAGGCGAACTCGGCACCGAACGTAGCCGTGAGGGTTACCGCCGTAACAGGCTTGCTCACGCATCTGGGTTAGGGACCACAAGACCGAGCCAATGAGGAGGACCCATGGAGAGCGTAAAGGTCAACGGCCTAGAGCTGGAGTACGAGCTGATCGGATCTGGCGAGCCGATGCTGCTCATCAGCCCCGTCCTCGCCGACGGCTTCCTGCCGCTCGTATCGGAACCGGCGCTGGCCGACCGCTACCAGCTGATCCGGTACCACAAGCGGGGCTGGGTCGGCAGCACGCACACCCCGCCGCCGGTGAGCGTCGCCGACCACGCGGCTGACGCCGCGGCGCTGCTCGACCAGCTGGGAGTGCCGCGCGCCCACGTCGCCGGCCACTCCAGCGGCGCGGCGGTTGCCGTCCAGCTGGCACTCGACCATCCCGAGACCGTGCACACGCTGACCCTGCTGGAGCTATCGCTCCTCTCGGTGCCCAGCGGGGACGCCTTCCTCGACCAGGCCGGACCCGCGTTCGAGGCCTACGCAAGCGGCGACCACTCGGGCGCATTGGCCATGTTCACGAGCGGCGTCAGCGGGCTCGACTGGCCGACTTGCCAAGCCCTGCTCGAGGAACGCATGCCCGGCGCGGTGGAACAGGCGATCAGGGACGCCGACACCTTCTTCGGCATCGAGCTGCCCGCTCTCACCGAGTGGGTGTTCGGCGCGGAGCAGGCAGCCGCCATCCGCCGGCCCGTCTTGTCCGTCCTTGGCAGCGAGACCCAGCCGCTGTGGGTGGAGATCGCCGAGCTTCTCCGCTCCTCGCTCCCGCACGTCGAGGAGTGCACGATCGACGGGGCTGGCCATCTGCTGCAGATTCAGCGCCCCGAGCCGGTGGCTCGGGGGATGGCGGAGTTTCTGGGGCGAAACCCCATGGCCGACACCGCCGACCGGACGCACGAGCTGGTGGCGATGGACGCGGCGGTCGGACCGAGCTAGCCCGGACAGGGACAAGAAAACCAACAACGTGCCGTTCAGGCACGGAAGGAGGCAGATATGCCGTTAGTCAACGTCAAGCTCATCGAGGGCGTCTTCGACGCCGACCAGAAGCGCGAGATCGTCGAGCGCCTCACCGAGACGATGGTCGGAATCGAGGGCGAGAACATGCGCGGGGTGACCTGGGTCGTCGTCGAGGAGGTGCGAAGCGGCGACTGGGGGATCGGCGGCAAGGCGCTCTCCACCGAGGACGTCAAGGCGCTGGCCGCGGGAGCGGCCGCGTAGCTCGAGCCGGACGGCGTGTCGGCGACGACAGGAACGCGAGTCCGTCGTCGCCGAACGCCAGGCGCCGAACCCTCAAGAGCGCGCCACCTCGCCGTCAAGAGTGGCGGTTCACGCTGACGCCGGTCACCAATTCATTCGTTGGCGTGTGGCCACAAGGCGGTCGCGGAGCGACATGCTCATCGCGCTCGGCGTCAAAACGCTCGTGAGCCGGCAGTAGCGCAGGGCGTTGCTGCTTTCGTCGAGAGCAGCAGTCTCGACGTGCGCAGCTGCTCATCGCCCAAGGCGGGCTCTCGGAAGCGGCGATGGGACCGGCAGCCCGGTCAGCCGGACTGTCGTTTGCCGACGAGAGCAGGCCTGTCATCGGACCCGCGACGCGGCGCCCTCGTCGTCGGCACCTGCCGCGTGGGCCCTGGCGATCAAGGCGGTCGCAACAGACCGATGGCGCCCGCTCTCGCCCGCGGGATCCGTCGCTTCCGCCTGCTTATCGTCGCCTCCTACGCCGTCATGTAGTTGTGGACGGGCCAGAGCTCGGGTGGCGGCGGCGGGGGGGCGCCTACCGCCTCGGCGGCCGGCCCTAGGCGCTCGGCCAGGAACCGCTTCGCGTCCTCGTCCGACTCCCAGATCTCGATCACCCGCCAGCCGCCGTTCGGGCTCGGCCCGGCGACGTGGAACATGCCCCCGGCGGGCTTATCGAGACCGATCCGCTCCCGCAGCTGCTCGTACATCTCCTGCGAGCCGTTCGGGTTGTCGATCAACATCGCGACTGCCATGTCCTCCTCCTCGTCTGGTCTACTGGACGTGGAAGACGCTAGGCGCGGGCGGCGGGGCGCGCAATCGGGAGTTCTCCTGATGCGAGCAGGCCGTGCTCCATCGCGAACAGGGTCGCCGCGGCGCGGGTCGAGACGCCGATCTTTCGGTACGCGTGCTGGACGTGGCTGTCGGCGGTCTTCACTGAGATCCCGAGCGCGTGCGCCACCTGCTTGGTCTGCAGGCCCCGGGCCAGCATGCTGACCACCTCCGCCTCGCGCTCGGTCAGCCCCGCCGGGCGCTCGATCGGCGGGGCCCGCTGGCCGGCCGCCTCGACGACGGCGGTGACCGCGTCGGCGTCGAGCCGCCCGGCGCTCGCCTCTTGGCCGAGGATCTCCGCCGCCTGCCCGCGGCCGATCGGCTCCCGGTGGGGGCGGGGCTCGCACATCGCGTGGTAGACGTCGGCGGCGGCGAGCAGCCGGGCCGGCATCGACAGCGCGGCGCCGGCCGACCCGCGGTGGTAGCCGGAGCCGTCGACGCGCTCGTGGTGGGCGCCGGCGATCGGCGCCAGCGCCGACAGGAACGGCGAGCGCGAGAGGGCGCGTTCGGTGTGGTAGGGGTGGAGCCGGACTTGCTCCCACTCGTCGGCGCTCAGCGGCTCGGGCTTCTGCCAGGTGCGGGCGCCGATCGCGACCCGCCCGAGATCGTGGACGAGCGCGGCGCGCCGGACTGCGATCGCCCCGGCCTCATCGAGCCGGCAGCGCTCAGCGGCCGCTGAGGCGAGCTCGGCGACGCCGGCCGAGTGGCCGCCGAAGTAAGGCGAGATCAGGTCGGCGAAGGCGCCCATCGTCGCCAGCGCCCGCTGGATCGCCTCGCCCTCGAGCGTGAGGCGGGGCTCGGGCTCGGAGGCGAGCACCTCATCCCATACGGACGCCCCCTGATCGAGGGCGAGGATCTCGTCGGCAGCGTCGGCGAGGCAGGTGGCGATGTCGGGGTCGAGCCCGACGCCGGCCCGCTCGCGGGCGAGGCGGGTGGCGTACCCGGCGTCACCGAGCATTCGCTGGTAGGTGGCGTCGACGGCGACGTGGACGATCCGCATCGGCAGCGGGATCTCCTCGCCGCGGGCACGGCGGAGCGGGCCCTTGCCGTCCCAGCGCTCGCTCAGGTGGAAGAACAGGCCATGCACGGAGGTGGGGAGGCCGACCCCCTCGGCCAGCATGCCGGCCACCTCGCAGATGGCGGTGAACGCCGGCCCCGCCGCCCGCGCCATCCGCGGCAGCCGGCGCACAGTCTGAAGCGCGCGCACCGGCGCCGGGCTGTCGGGGTCGGGCAGGGCGTGGAGGAGACCGGCGAAGACCTCGCGCGGTCTCCCGTAGGTAACCGGGTTGAAGTGGGTGGTGAGCGAGTCGCCGAAGACCTCGGCGGTGACGTGTGCGTCGGTGGTGCAGCCCGCGTGCGAGAGCATGCATGCGTAGTAGGCCTGCGAGGTCGTCTCGGCATCGAGCCCGAGGCGGTCGGCCAGTCGGGCCGCGATCAGGGTGCTCTGCAGCCCGTGCTCGAACGGGAACCCCATGCCAAGGTCGGTCGCCAGACACAGCGCACCGATCACCTCGGCGGCGCGGACCTGCTCGACCCCCTGGGACGGCTCGTCTGCCACGTGGCGACAGTACCCGAGCCCAGCGGGACGGCTGGCACCAGCGCCCTCAGGTCATCGGTTCGGCGCCCGGATGCGTAGCGCAGATCCCTTGATCGCCGGGTGGCGCTCCTCCCGACACACCGCGACAGTATCCGAGCCCTCGGGTCTCCCTGGGCCCTCCATCCTCACACGGCGCGTCACACGCCTCCGGTCGACCATGGCGCCAGACAACGCGCAGAGAGGAGACCCTGTGAAGCGCAAAGCCATGACCATCACCCCGACACCGGAATCCACGGAGGCCCTGACCATCCGCATGGCCGTGCCTGCCGATGCGCCGGCGCTCGAGCGCCTGGCCCAACTCGACTCGGCACCGCGGCCGCAGCAAGTGCCGATGCTGGTGGCCGTCGCGGAGGGCGATCTGTGCGCGGCGCTCCCGCTTGGCGGTGGCGCGGCGATCGCGGATCCCTTCCGGCGAACCGCCGAGATCGTTGCCATGCTGGCGGCGCGGGCACGGCAGCTTCAGGCTCCGGAGCGGGCGAGCAGCCGTTGGCGGCCGGCGCGTTTCCGCGGGCGGACCGGGCTAGGGGCAGCGGCTAGCATCGTCGCGGCGCCGCATGTCGCTCGCCGTCCATCTTCTCGGTAGACCCCGCGTCGAGCGCGACGGTGAGCCACTGCCCTCGCCGCGGGGGCGCAAGGCTTGGGCGCTGCTCGCGTACATGCTCCTGAGCCGTACACGTAGCCCGTCGCGCGAGCATCTGGCGGAGCTGCTGTTTCCGGGCGCCGACGACCCGCTGGGAGCCGTACGCTGGAACCTGGCGGAGCTCAGGCGACTGCTCGGCGAGTCGGTACTCCCACAGGGGTCGACCGAGCTTGCGCTTCCGCCCGACACGTTCCTGGACGTCGACGCCCTGGTGCGCGGGACCCCCCAGGAGGCGGTCGCCATCCCAGGGCTCGGGCACGAGCTCCTGGAGGCGATGGAGTTCGGCGCCTCTCCGGGTTTCGAAGCCTGGCTGCTGAATGAGCGCCGCCGGCTGCTGGGCGCCGCGGAGGCGGCCCTCCACGACGCCGTGCTCGACCGGCTCGCCGCGGGCGAGGCCCGCGCGGCGGTGCCGCTCGCCATGCGCCTCGTGGAGCTGAACGCGTACGACGAGAACTTCCAGGAGCTCCTGGTGCGCAGCTACGCCGAGGATGGTGATCAGGAGGGGGCGCGCCGGCAGCTCTTGGGCTGCGTCGATCTGTTTCGAGCCGAGCTCGGGCGCGAGCCGGGCCCCGCGGTCTTCCGCGCCGCCGAGGCGACAGCCCCTTCGCGTCCCCCCTCGATCGGCCGGGCGGGAAGGGCGACCGCTCAGGCCAGCCTGGAAGCCGGCCGGTCGGCGGTCAACGCCGGCAGCTTCGAGGCGGGCGTGAGGGCCCTGGCCCGCGCAGCCGGAGAGGCGAACGCCTGCGGCGCGCGCAAGCTCGAGGCCGATGCCTGGCTCGCCCTGGGGACCGCGCTCGTGCACTCCGCGCGTGGGCGTGACGAGGAGGGGGCGAACGCGCTGCTTCGCGCCGCCGCTCTGGCGGAGGCGGACGATTTCGGCGACGTCGCTGCGGCGGCCCACCGGGAGCTCGCCTATACGGACATCCTTCAGGCCCGGTACGCCCGTTGCGCGCGGCGACTCGATCGCGCCGCCGCCTTCGCCGAGAGCCACCAGGAGTTGGCCGGCGTCGAGGCGATGCGTGGCCTGGCGGCCGCCGATACCGGTGCGCACGACCGTGCACTCGCTCACCTGCAACGCTCGGTCGAGCTCGCCGAGAGCGCGGGAAGTCGACAGCAGGCTGCGTTCTCCCTCGCATTCGTGGGCCGGTCCCACTTCCTCCGCGACGAGCTCACGGAGGCAAGGTCCGCGCTCGAAAGCTCTCTGGCGATCGCCCGGGAGGCGAAGTGGGTCGCGTTCGAGCCATGGCCCGAATCGTGGCTCGCGGAGGCGGAGCTCGCGGCAGGTGAGATCCCGGCCGGCCGAGACCGCTTCGAGCATGCCTGGGCGCTCGCCTGCGAGCTCGGCGACCCGTGCTGGGAGGGAGCGGCCGGCCAGGGCCTCGGGCGAATCGCCTGCCTTGAAGGGGAGGTCGCAGGAGGCCTTCGCATGTTGGAGGAGGCCAGGCGAGTCGCGGCCAGCTACCCCGATGCCTACGTATGGGTGGAGGCGTACGCGCTTGCGGAGCTTGCCTCGGCCGCGATCGAGTCCGAAGACCGACGAGCCGGGCGATGGATCGAGGATCTGTCCTCGCTTGCGGCGCGGACCGGAATGCGCGAGCTCGCGGTGAGGGCCTGCCTCTTGCGAGCAAGGTTGGGCGACTCCCGTTCGCTCGAGTCAGCGGCCGTGCTCGCGGCCGAGGTGGAGAACCCGGCGCTGCGCCTGCGCGTCCAGGAGCATGCCACCGTTTCTACGTGATCGTGCCGCGCTCGGGTGACCGCTACGTGATGCCGGAGGGCCAGGGCGAGTACCTGGTCGTCAAGTCGCACGAGGAGACGGGCGGCGAGTACGTGGAGATGGAGTGGACGCTGCCGCCGGGCGCGTTCGCACCGCCTCCGCATCGGCACCCAAGCCAGGTCGAGGAGTACGAGGTGCTCGACGGGAGCTTCGAGGTGATGGTCGACGGGGACTGGCGGAAGCTCGGCCCCGGCGACAAGGCCTCCGTGCCGATCGGGGTCAACCACACCTTCCGCACGTTGCCGGGGGAGACCCTGCGGGTGCGGAACTTCCACCGCCCCGGCGCCCGCTTCGACGAGTTCGTCGAAAAGCAGCACCGCTTCGTCAACTCGGAGCGCTACAAGGGCTTGAAGCACCCCTCCACGGCTGTCGTCATGGCGATGGCCTGGCGCGAGCACCGGGACCTGCTCGTCCCCACCAACCCGCTGCTTCGCGGGGCGATGGCCGGCCTGGAGCGCCTCGGCAAGATGCTCGGCTACCGGATCTGAGACCGCGTCGTGGCGCCTAGGCGCGCGCCACCAGGTAGTGCCATTCGTTCTCGAGCTCGTAGCCGCCGTTCGGCGTGCGATACGGCGCGAGCGCGTCGACGACCGCCGTCCGCACGGCATCCTCACCGGCTCGCCGGCTCACCTCGACGACCAGGCCCGGGGCGAGCATCAGCCGGCCGAGGGTCTCCTCGTCGGGGTACTCGAATGCGTAGGACAGGTCGAAGCTGCTTTCCGGGGTGAGACCCGCCTCACGCGCAATCTGCTCGAGAACGCCCGGCTTCCATAGGGCCGGCGGCTTCGGAGCATCCGGCTCCGGTGGCGGCATGAACTGCGCAAGGGCGTGCTTCAGTGCGGTCAGGTCGCAGCGCTCGGGGTCTCCCCATACCTGGATCACCACAGGTGCGCCGGGCTTTGCGACCCGGCGGGCCTCCCGCAGCGCGGCGACCATGTCGGCGGCGAAGAAGAACGAGTTGAAGCCCGTGACCAGGTCGAAGCTGTCGTCCTCGTAGGGAAGGAACTGCATGTCCCCTGCGCGCAGGTCGGCTTCCGGTACGCGCTCGCGCGCGATCTCCAGGAGCGGCTCGGCCGCATCGAGCCCGGACAAGTGCGCGCCGCGGTCGCCCGCCTGGCGTAGGAAGACTCCGCTGCCGCAGCCGATGTCGAGCACGCGCTGGCCAGGCTCGACCCCGACGCGGCGGATGGCCTCTTCGTAGGTCCGGGATTGGCGCTCCTCGTTGGCGGCCCAGTCCTGCGCCCGGGCTCCCCAGATGTCGCCGTGCCGGCCGGCGCTGCCCGCGGTGGTTGAGGTGGTCGTCATATCCGCTCCTCCAGCTAAACTATGAATCATAGTTACCCTAAACTATGGATCGTAGTCATGTCAAGCGGTGAGCTGAGCCTTTTCTCCTACGAGATCCTCGGGCTGGTCGGCCGCAGGGGCGCGGGCGCGCATGACCTGCTGCGCATGGCCCGCCAGGGCCGGATCCTCGACTGGGCCGGTGAGAGCCAGTACTACGTGGAGCCCAAGCGGCTCGCGAAGCTCGGCTACCTGAAGGCCCGAAAGGAGCCGGGCAGGACACGCGAGAGGACGGTGTACGCGCTCACGGCGAAGGGCCGGCGAGCCCTGCGCGACTACGCCCGCACGCCGGTGAGCTTCCAGCCGGTGAAGAGCGACCTGCTGCTGCGACTGCTGATCGCCGACCTCGTGGGGGAGGCGGCCACACACGAGGCGGTCGGCACGCTGCGGGAGGACATCGCCGAGCTCCAGCGGCGCCTCGACGAGCGCGAGGCGCACCTGGCCGACATTCCACACCGGCGCAAGTACATGCAGCTGGTCATCCGGTTCCTGCGAGCGCTCCTGGAAATGCACCTGGTGTGGATCGAGGAGATCGAGCGCGAGCTCGACGGGGAGGAGGCGCCCGGCGGAGTTACAATGGCGGCAACTCGCGAGGAGGGACGTAATGGCTGACCAGGTAACGGCAACCGTCGACGTCCGGGAGCTCGAGACCAAGGTCATGTCGATGTACCGCGAGGTCGCCGAGCATCCGGAGGGCAAGTACCACTTCGAGATGGGGCGTCCGCTTGCCGAGCGCCTCGGCTATCCCGGCGAGTGGCTCGATCAGGTGCCCGACGGCGCCGTCGACTCGTTCGCGGGGGTCGGCTACTTCTTCGACCTCGCCGAGCTGGAGGAAGGCGAGACGGTCGCCGATTTCGGCAGTGGCTCGGGGATGGACGTCTTCGCTGCCGCTCTGCAGGTGGGCGCGAGCGGGACGGTCATCGGGATCGATTTCACCGCTGAGCAGCTCGCCAAGTCACGCCGGCTCGCCGCCGACGGCGGCTTCGAGCAGGTGGAGCTGCGCGAGGGCCGGATCGAGTCGCCGCCGCTGGAGCCCGAGAGCGTCGACTGCGTCATCTCGAACGGAGTCATCAACCTGGCGCCCGACAAGCGGCGCGTCTTCGCGGCGGCCGCGAGCGCGCTTCGACCTGGCGGCCGCCTGGCGATCGCAGACATCATCAGCGAGCGGGAGCTCAAGGAGTCGACGCGCTGCAACGCCGACCTCTGGGCCGCCTGCATCGCCGGCGCGGCCCAGCAGGACGACTACCGCCAGGCGATCGAGTCGGCGGGCCTCGAGATCGAGACCATCCGCGAGAACCCATACGAGTTCATCTCCGATCAGGCGCTCGAAGCGAGCGCGAAGTACGGCGTCAAGAGCATCTCGCTGCTCGCACGTCGATAGGCGCGTTCGCAGCCGGCGCTCGCCGCGACCCGTCGAGCTCCCCCACGGCCATCTCGGCTGGGGATGTCCTGATCCCGCGTAGGATGCCGCCTAGGTGAACTCCCAGCGCGCATGGATCGTCACCGCAGCAGTCGGGTGGGCGCTGGCGATCTTCGCGGGCGGGGTCCTGCTCGGGATGGAGCTCGGCGACGACGAGACGGGCTCGGAGTCCGCGTCGTCGAACGAGTCGGGCGGCTCGGCCGGCACGCGACCCCAAGACGCCGTCGTCGACGACGCGGTGGTCGGCGACCCCGCGCGGGGCGCGCCTCTGCGGGTGTCGCTGCGCGACGTGCGGGGTGAGCTTGCGATCGGCCCTGAGGGGAGCGGGAGCGGACGCGACTCGGGCCGTTCGCGGCCGGGCGGTGGCGGGCCGGGTGGCGCGGTCATCGTCAGCCGGAGCGGAGCCTCGGGCGGCCGGAGCGGCGACGTCCCGGCGAGCGGGCACGC
>DATACN010000151.1:0-2368 GCA_036258995.1 Thermoleophilaceae bacterium
GCGTCCGGCTGCGGCCGACCTGGCGAAGACCACTCCCGCGCTGGCGCGCACCTTCGGCGTGCTGAACGTGCTGGTCAACATGCTGGGCTACAACCCGCCGGGCAGCGAGGAGGGCTATCTCTTCTGGCTCGCCTGGGGCAATCACAACCGGGCCACCCAGTACTCCGCCCACGACGCGCACGGGCCGATCCGGCGCGGCATCGTGCTGGTGTCCTGCCCGGGCCTCGGGACCCTCGAGGCGGTCACGCAGAACAACCCGCGGCTCGGCGCGATCATCACCCTGCTGAACGCCCCGCTGCGCACCGAGGTCTGCACCGGGCCCGGCGGCACCGCTCCCCCGGCCGCGGCCGCCGCGGGAGGGAGCCCATGATCAAGCAGGCGCCCAGCCTCGGCCGGATCCTGGCGATGGTCGTCTTCGCGCTGTCCTGCTTCGGGATCCTCGTGTTCCTCTGGCTGGCATTCGGCGGCCCGCTCCCGCTGCAGCCGGAGGGCTACCGGGTGCGCGTCCAGTTCGACGACGCGGCCCAGCTGGCCCAGGAGGCCGAGGTCCGGATCTCGGGCGTGCCCGTCGGCAGGGTGAAGAAGGAGGACCTCGACGAGTCCACCGGTCTCACCGAGGCCGTGATCGAGATCGAGAGTCGCTATGCGCCGCTCCCGCGCGATACCCGGGCGATCCTGCGCCAGAAGAGCCTGCTCGGCGAGACCTACGTCGAGCTGACCCCAGGCGGTGCGGCGGGCCCGCGGCTCCCCGACGGCGCCCGCCTGCCACGGGGGCAGGTCTCGCCCACGGTCGAGCTCGACGAGATCTTCCGCGCCTTCGACCCGGAGACCCGGGCGCTGTTCTCGACCTGGCTCGACCAGCAGGGCATCGCGGTCAGTCGCCAGGGCCAGGAGCTGAACGACGCGCTGGCGAGCCTCGAGCCGTTCGCCGACGACGTCGAGGAGGTGCTCGAGGTCCTCGACGAGCAGAGCGGCGCCACCCGCGGGCTCGTGCGTGACACCGGCGAGGTCTTCGCGGCTCTGACCGAGCGCCAGGGCCAGCTCCGCCAGCTGATCTCGTCTTCGAACCGGGTCTTCAGCACCACCGCCCAGCGCAACCGGGAGCTCGCGTCCGCCTTCGTCGTGCTGCCGACCTTCCTCGACGAGACCCGCGCCACCACCCGCCGTGTCACGCGCTTCGCCCGGGTGGCCAACCCGCTGATCACGCAGCTCCGGCCGGCCGCCCGAGCCCTGTCGCCGACGCTGCGCGACCTGAACGCCCTGGCCCCCGACCTGCGGGCCTTCAATAGGGCGCTCGGCCCGCTCAACCGGGTGGCCCGCCGCGGCCTGCCGGCAACCGAGCGCTTCATCGACGAGCTCGAGCCGCTGCTGGAGCGCCTCGACCCCTACCTCGCCGACCTCAACCCGATCCTGCAATACCTCGGGCTCTACAGACGCGAGATCGCCGCGTTCTTCGCCAACGACACGGCCGCCACGCAGGCCGGCAGCCCCGGCCCCGGCGGCCTGCTCCATTACCTCCGGGTATCGAACCCCCTCAACCCAGAGATCCTCGCCCCCTACCCCCACCGCCTGGCCACGAACAGGTCGAACCCCTACACCGAACCAGGCGGCTACTCGAAGCTCCCCACAAACCTCGAGGTCTTCGGCAGCTACCTCTGCACGGACAACCCGCTGCCGACCCTGAGCCCGGATATCCCGGAGAACCTGCGGAACCTGGTCCAGCAGTTCGTCTTCACCGACGATCCCGGCGGCCCGGCCTGCAAGGAGCAGCAGCCGCTAGGGCGGTTCGTGGGTCAGCCGGGGCGGTATCCGCAGTTGCAGCGGAGTCCGTAGGCCAGACGGGCCTCTCACGCTTTCACGCGGAAGCGGCAGCTCGGGACGAACTACGGCTGGGTAGGGGGTCGATTCGGGGCGTCTCCGGCGGCGCCGTGCTGACTTCGTGTCCTATATGGACCACAAGTGAACGCGGCGGCGCTGCAGCGGCGCTGAGACCGCCTCTTACCCAGCCGCCGTTCGCGGCGAGCAACCCGGCTCAGTGGTCGCCCCCGTCACCTAAGCTGACCTCGTGACGGGGGAGAGGTTTGGGCGCGTTGTTCGCGCCGTCACGGCAAGGCCGCTGATCGTTCTGGTGGTCGTTGGCGTGCTTGCTCTCGCCGGGGCGGCGCTGGCGCTCAGGCTCGAGCCGAGCTCCGCCACCGACACGCTCGTCGACCGCTCTTCTGAGACGTTCGAGGCCACCGAGCGCTTCAAGCGGGACTTTGGCGATGAGGCCGTGATCGTCTTGGTCAAGGGCGATCTTCAGCGGACCGTTCTGACGTCGGATCTTGGGCGCCTTCTGACCCTCGAGGGGTGTCTGTCGGGGAACGTT
>DATACN010000152.1:0-4664 GCA_036258995.1 Thermoleophilaceae bacterium
TCGCCTTGCTCGATGACCTGGAGTAGCGCGACGACCACGGCCGGGTCGAACTGAGTGCCGCTGTTTCGAAGGAGTTCAGCAATCGCGTCTTCGGTACTCATGGCTGCGCGATATACGCGATCGCTAGTCATTGCGTGGTAGGCGTCACATGCAAACACGATGCGCGCGGCCAAGGGAATCTCCTCGCCCTTGAGGCCATCGGGGTACCCGGTGCCGTCCCAGCGCTCGTGACATGACCTCACGATCTCGCCTACTTGCGCGAGTAGACCTCCGACACGGTCAAGCATGAACTGCCCCTCGATGGTGTGGTCCATCATGATCCTGAACTCCTCGTCAGTGAGCGCTGAGGGCTTGTTCAGGATCTCCTTCGGAATGGCAATCTTGCCGATGTCGTGCAGCATTGCGGCGAATTCGAGCTCCAGCAGCTGGTTCTCAGGTACTCCCATCTGAGCAGCTACCGCATTTGCCAGGTCGACAACTGAGCGCGAGTGCTGAGCCGTGTAGTCGTCCTCGAATTCCACGACATCAGAGAGGAGCATCACAGTACCCCGGTAGGCTCGGTGGAGCTCGAGCGTCTTCGCGTACTTCTGCTCGCGGTCCTTGGAGAAGTTGTAGAGGAGCCAGACCAGCGGTGCGATAGCTAGCAGTGCTACGGGATGATCGACGGCCACCAGCGTGATCACGAACCCAATCAGCGCGAATACGGAATCCGCCCTCCCGATTCCAACCCACTGGGAAACGACCTGCCCTAGGCTGAGTCCGTCGCACAGCTGGTCACGGATTGCGGCCCACGTGAAGTCGCCGGCCACCTGCGCCGCGTATGCGAACGCGTAAATCTCTAGGTGGCTGAGGCTCAGCTCTCCGGGCGCGAAGAAACCCAGGACCAGCACTGGCGGTATACACAGCCAACAATCGGCGATCCGCCCGACAATGCGCTCGCGGTGCCACGTGCCCCTCACGAAGTCCGGCACGTATGCGGAAACCATGCAAACCGCGATGACCAGCGGGATGTATGGCAACGGCGCGAGCAGAAGTATTGGAACGAAGACGAGCTGTTCCGGCGTGTTGTAGGTACCGCCGAACTCGAACCTCACTCGCTCGACGAGCGGGAATCCGACCATAAGCCCGACAAGTACCAGCGGCTGCAGGGGGCGCTCGTTCGGAACCACGAACGCAATCGTCAGAGCGGCAAGGAGGAATGCGGCCGCGGCGACCGTAAGAACGACGCGCTCGCGTGAGTCCATCGCGCGTGGAAGACGCGCGCGTGCCTCCCCCACTAGCTGCTCGGCCAGCATCACTGGGATCGTCGGCTTTACGCGCGTGAAACTCAGTGGAGGGGTGGCAACTGCGCAATGTTCGGGGTCTGAACCTCCATCCGGGGAGGAGGGTCTGGCCGTTATCCGGGTGAAGTTGCGCAGGGCGTGGGGTCGTCGGGTCGGGGCCTAGACTCCGGGCGGATGGAGGCTCATGAGATCCGTGAGCGGTTTCTTTCGTTCTTCGAGGAGCGGGGGCATCTGCGGGTGCCTTCGGCGTCGCTCGTGCCCTCGACCTACGACCCGTCGGTGCTGCTCACGACTGCAGGCATGCAGCCGTTCAAGCCCTACTTCCGTGGCGAGGAGGAGCCTCCTTCCAGTCGGCTGAGCTCCTGCCAGAAGGTCTTCCGGACCGTCGACATCGACGTGGTCGGGACGACCCAGCGGCACCTGACGTTCTTCGAGATGCTCGGGAACTTCAGCGTCGGCGACTACTTCAAGGAGCTCGCGGCCCAGTATGCCTGGGAGCTCTCCACCGAGGGCTTCGGTTTCGAGCCGGAGCTGATCTGGATCAGCGTCTTCGGCGGCGACGACGAGCTCGGGCTGGGCCCCGACGAGGAGGCCATCGAGTCGTGGCGGGCCATCGGGGTTCCGGATGAGCGGATCGTCCGGCTCGGGAAGGAAGACAACTTCTGGCAGTCGGGTCCGACCGGCCCCTGCGGGCCCTGCTCCGAGCTGTATCTCGACCGGGGTCTCGACTTCGGCGCCGAGGGCGACCTGCCCGGCGACGACACCGAGCGCTTCCTCGAGTACTGGAACCTCGTCTTCATGCAGTACGAGCTCCACGACGACGGCTCGCTGACCGACCTCCCGTTCAAGAACATCGACACCGGGATGGGGCTCGATCGCATGGCGGCAGTCCTCCAGGGCGTCCCGTCGGTCTTCGAGACGGCCCACTTCCGCCCATTGGTGGAGCTCGGTGAAGAGCTGTCGGGCAAGACATACGGGCAGGACTTCCAGACGACGCGGGCGATGCGCATCCTCGCGGACCACGGCCGGGGCGCCACCTTTCTGCTGGCCGACGGGGTCGTCCCCTCCAACGAGGAGCGGGGCTACGTGCTCCGGCGAATCATGCGGCGCACGATCCAGCAGGGCCGCCGGCTCGGTATCGAGGGCTCGTTCCTCCCGCGGCTGTGCGATCAGGTCATCGACGTGATGGGCGACGCCTACCCCGACCTGCGCGAGGAGTCGAAGACGATTGCCCGCTGGGCGGCCGCGGAGGAGGACGGCTTCGGCCGCACGCTCGAGCAGGGGGAGCGGATGCTCGCCGAGATAATCACGCGCGCGAAAGAAGAGGGCACGTCCTGGGTGCAGGCCGGGGACGCCTTCCGCCTGCACGACACCTACGGCTTTCCCTTCGAGATGACCAAGGAGCTGCTCGCGGAGGAGGGCCTGGCAGTCGACGACCAGGGCTTCGAGGAGCTGATGGAGCGCGCCAGGGAGGTGTCGCGCGCCCAGGGCCGCACACCGCGGGCCGAGGCGCCCCGGGCCCACGTGCGCCACGACGACGTGCTCCGCTTCGCCAGGAGCGCCGGCTTCCTCACGCACTTCGTCGGCTACGAGACGACTGAGGCCGAGAGCGTGCTGCGGGCGGCCGAGCGGGCCGACGGCTGGATGCTGGCGAAGCTCGAGGAGAGCCCGTTCTATCCCGAAGGCGGTGGGCAGGTCTCCGACTCCGGGCTGGTCGAGACGCCCTCGGGCCGCGCCAGGGTCGTCGACGTCTACCGGCTCGGCGAAGACCAGGCGCTCGCGCTCGAGCCGCTCGAAGGTGAGCTCGGCCCGGGTGAGTCGGTGCATGCCGTCGTGGAGCGAGAGGCGCGGCTCGCCACCATGCGCAACCACACCGCCACGCACCTGCTTCACGCTGCGCTGCGGCAGCGGCTCGGCACGCACGTCCGCCAGGCCGGCTCGTACGTGGGGCCGGACAAGCTGCGCTTCGACTTCACCCACGGCGAGCGGCTCTCGGATGACGAGCTCGCCGACCTCGACTCCCTGATCGGCGGCTGGATCGCGCAGAACCAGCATGTACGGGCCATCGAGACCACCCGCGCGGAGGCGGAGGCTCTCGGCGCGATCGCGCTCTTCGGCGAGAAGTACGGCGACCGCGTGCGCATGGTCGAGATCGAGGAGGTCTCACGGGAGTTGTGCGGCGGCACCCACACCGGCACCACCGCGGAGGTCGGCGTCTTCCACCTGGCGTCCGAGACCTCGAGCGCCTCCAACGTGCGCCGGATCGAGGCCTTCACCGGGCCGGCGGGGGCCGAGCTCCTGCGGGAGCGCAGCCGCCACATCCAGGAGATCTCGGGCCTGCTGCGCGTTCCCGAGAACGAGGTGGTCCACGCCGTCGAGCGCCTCAGCCGGCGCGTGAAGGAGCTCGAGCGCGGGTCGCAGGCCGGCCCCGACCGCGGCGCGGCCGACCGCCTCGTCGAGACCGCCGGCGAGCTGGCGGGCATGCGCGTGGTGGTCGAGGCCGTCGACGCTCCCGATGCGAAGGCCCTGCTCGAGCTGTCCGATGCCGTCCGCCAGCGCCTGGGCGATGCGGCGGTCGTGCTCGGCTGCGCGGTCGACGGGCGCGTGCACCTCGTCGCCAACGTGGCCCCATCGGCGGTCGAGCGTGGGGTCAAGGCCGGCGACGTGGTGCGGTCGGCCGCGCAGGTCGCCGGCGGGGGCGGGGGAGGCCGCGACACGATGGCCCAGGCCGGCGGACGCGACCCCGACAAGCTCCCGGATGCGCTTGCCGCCGCCCGGCTCGAGATCGAGAAAGCGCTCGGGGCGGCCTGATGGCGAGGAGCCTGCCCTGATGGGGCGGATCGTCGCCCTCGATCACGGCGAGGCCCGCTGCGGCGTGGCCGTGTCGGACCCGACTGGCACGCTGGCCACGCCGCTGGCGGCTGTCGAGCGGCCCGACACCGAGCACGGGCTGGCCGCGGTAGCCCGGCTGATCGAGGAGCAGCAGGCCGAGCGGGTCTTGGTGGGGCTTCCGCTGACCCTCGCCGGAGACGAGGGAATGCAGGCACGCCGCGCGCGCGTGTTTGCCGACCGGCTGGGGAGGAGACTGTCGATACCAGTGGAGCTCCAGGACGAACGCCTGACGACCCGGCTGGCCGAGCGCACCGGGGGCGGGGCTTCCGCGGACTCGCGCGCCGCCGCCCACCTGCTCGAGAGCTACCTGGCCCGCCAGGCGGAGCCCTCGGCAGGATGAGCTCCGGCCCCCCGCCGGTACCTGGCGAGCGCACTCCCGAGGAGCGGGAGGCCGCGCGCCGCGAACGCGAGGCCAGGCGCGCCGCCCGCCGGGCCGCCGAGGGCGACGGCAGGCCGAAGCCGTCCGGAAGGGACTGGCTGGGCGAAGCC
>DATACN010000153.1:0-6359 GCA_036258995.1 Thermoleophilaceae bacterium
CTCGGGCCCGGCCGGCGGGCGCAGGCGAACCTCGCCGTTCCTGACCACGGCGTCCCATGCCCGCTGGCCGGTCACCTCGAGCCGGATGCGGGCCGTGCCGCCCGGGACGTCTATGACGTCAGGGTCGAAGCGCTCGAGCAGCTCCGACAGCGCCTCGGGCGGGACCTGCGTGCTGGATGCGGCGGTCGCCATGGGTTCCGCCTTCCATTTACCACCTACGCCGGACTGTGAATCGTGGCAAACGCTACGCGCGTGCCTGACCGGCCTTCACCGAGAGCCGCCGCTGGAGCAGGGCCAGGCCCCAGCCCATCGAGCTGTACAGGCCGAGGCCGATGATCAGCACGGTGATGTAGCCGAAGGCCACGAGCGCGCCCGAGACCCCGGGCTTCTGCTCGCGCTGGAGCAGCTGCTTGTCGACCTGGAACAGGCGCGTGAAGGTGTCCCGGGCCGGGATGCCCTCCACCGGGATGGCGGGGTCGGGCGGGAAGTAGACCGGCAACCCCTGGATGGCGCTGTCCTTGTGCAGGCGAATGCTCGCCTTCCAGTTGCCGTAGACCGGCACGGGCTTGGTGGTGCGCCAGACGCCCGGGGAGACCTGACTCATCTTGTCGACCACGGAGCGGCCCTCGTTGCCCTGCCAGGCGGTGGTGACGAACCAGCGGGCGTCGTCGGCCGCGTCGGCGGGCTGGAGGCGTACTGTGGCGTGGACCTCGCGCTGCGGCGGAGGGCTCTCCTGGCTCAGCGTGACCCGGCCGATCACCTCGTCGCCCTCCGAGATCGGCGTGGCGTAGGCGATCACCCCGACCACGGCGATCAGCGCGGCGGGCAGGAGGATCCTGGGCACCGGCCGCGGCGCCACCGTCGGGGAGATCAGCGCGCGCCCGATGAACCCGCCGACAATGCCCCCGGCGATGGCGACGATCAGGGTGGCGATGGCGGCCTCGGGGAGCAGATTGCCGGGCCACTCGATTGTCCACCAGATGTACGACCAGGCCCACTCGGCGGCCAGGCCGATCGTCCCGATCGCCGCGCCGGCGAGCGCGCCGAAGGTGATCGGGCGGTCGCGCGGGATCCTGAGCGCGATCAGCTCGACCAGCAGCGCCTCGACGATGAAGAGCGGGAAGTGGAGCGTGGTGTGGCCGAATCCCGGGCTCACGATGAGCGTCAGCAGGCCCCGGATCAGCAGGAACAGCCCCACCGCCGCCAGCGCCCCGCCGCGGCCGCTGAACACGCGGGCCGTGACGAGCCCCACGCTCGCCGAGAGCGCCAGGAGGATGGGATGGAACTCGAGCCTGAACTGGGGCACCGCGTAGTCGAACTCGCCCTGGAAGGTGCACAGCCCGATCAGGAAGGCGCCACCCAGTAGGGCTCCGAGGAAGCGCGATAGATCGCGGGTATCGGGACCGACGACGCGCCGTTCCTGGACCCCTTCCACCAGCAGCACCAGGGCGGCCAGCGTGGTGAGCGAGGCGCCGCCGAACAGCAGCAGGTGGGTCGGGCCCCAAAGGGTCACGTCCTGGCCGAACGCCCGGTGCCAGATGTCGTCGAGCGGGAAGCCCGAGAGCGCGAACGCCGCGCAGACCATGATCAGAACCGCGCCGAGCGGGGCGTAGCCGACGCCGGGGACCTTGACCGCGGCCCGGCCCGGCCGCTCCTTCGCGAGGAAGATGCCCACCAGGCCGGCGAAGAAGATCCCGAACAGCCCGGCCAGGATGAAGTAGTGGGAGACGTTGGCGAAGGGGCCCTCGTCGCGGCCCGCGTCGATGTGCGTCGCGATGTCCCAGTACATTCCGAACACCGCGATGATCAGCGAGCCGCCGAGGATCGCGAGCGGCAGCGAGCACCAGCTCGGCAGGCCGGTCTGGCGCTCCGCGAACGAGCCGAGCCGGTCGAGGAACTTGACCTTGCCGCTGCGGTGCCCGAGCACGAGCGCGAACATCCCGCCGGTGATCAGGATCGCGGCCAGGGTCCCGCCGATCACCTGGCCCGTCGAGCCGCCGCCGGCGGGTGGAGAGCCGGTGCCGCCCTGGGCGATGAGGGTCTCAAGGGAGGCGATCAAGGCCTTGTAGAGGGGGCGGGAATCAAGGGCGGCGAAACGTTACACAAAATGACGTTACGTGTTCTGATGACAAGGTTTCTCGTCTGTGGCGGCAGCTTAACGTGGTCCCGTGGGCGGCGAGATGGGCCGATCGGAGCGCGGGCAGGCCGCCGTGGAGTGGGTCGCGCTGGTGTCGTTCCTCGCCCTGGCGCTCGGCGGCCTGGTCGCCGCCGGGCCCGAGCTGGACGGCCGGTCCTTTGGCGGCTTCCTGGTGCACCGGCTCGCCTGCGCGGTCAAGGGCGGGTGCCGCGACGGCGACGCTCAGCTCGCCGCCGCCTACGGTGTGCGCGACGCCGCGCTGGTGCGCGAGCACGCGCCCAACGTGGTGTATGAGCCGGGCGAAAGGCAGCTTCCGGTCGACTACCGCCGCTGCCGCAGCCGCACGTGCGCCGACGGTCCCGACGACCGCGACGCCGACGTCCATCGCACCCACTCCGGCGAGCGGGCCACGGTCTTCACGCGGGTCATCCGCCGCGGCGGGCGCGTCTACATCCAGTACTGGCTCTACTACCCCGACTCGAACACCGCCTGGGCGGGCTCCGACAAGGTCTGGGAGCGGAGCGCGCTTCTGTCGCTGGTCGGCAAGCTCGTGCGCGGCGACTACGGCTATCCCGGCTTCCATCCCGACGACTGGGAGGCCTATGCCGTGCGGATCGACCCCGACGGGAAGGTGTGGGCGCGGGCCACCTCGCACGGCCACTGGCAGGGCTGCAAGCAGACCTTCTGCCGCGGCGAGTGGCTGGGATCGACGGGCTGGACCCGCGTCTCGCGGGGGAGCCACGCCGGTCACCTGCCCGTCGACGTCTCCTGGCCCGGCGGTCACCCGCGCGACCACCGCACCCGCCGGCGCCGTCGGGAGCGTGCCCGCTACCCCGGCCGCGACACGCGCGAGCGGACCACCACCGCCGAGGGGCTGCGCCTGATCCCGCTGGAGCGGGTCGACCCGCGGACGTACGAGCCGATCGACGACGGCATCAGGCCGCCGTGGCGCAAGGAGGCCTACCGCGACCCCGAGAGCGACGAGTCCTGAGCCGGCGCGGCATCACGGTTGGCCCTGCGGTCAATCCCTACCCGGTCTCGGCACTTCCAGCTTCTCCACCGGCACCACGACCACGTCGTAGAGCTTCCAGCTCATCTCGAGCACGTCGTCCGAGAGCCGGCTCAGTCGCTGCATCGAGGCCTCCCCGTCGCGAGGCACGACCAGCACCTCGCCCGTGAAGACGTGCCCTTCCTCGCGCAGGCGCACCGCGCCCTCCTCCACCCAGTCGAGCCCGTCGATGTGCTCCTCGATCTCGGCCACGAGCGGGTGGAAGTCGGAGTTGTCGTGCGTGCGCGGGCGGGCGTCCATCAGGTCGTGGTTGGCCGCCCGCACGTTGCGCAGCCCGTCTCGCATGATGTCGAGCGAGATGAAAAGGGCCGCGACGCCGTCGGCCCACCACCAGCCGATCCCGATCCCGAGCACGCCCACCATCGCGGCCCCGGCGGTCATCCAGTCGGCCCGGTTCATCTCGGCGTCCGCGTAGAGCACCTTGTCGTGCAGCTCGTCCGCGAGCTTGAGCTTGGCCCTGCCCAGGAAGAACGCCGGCACGGCGCTCCAGACGAGCGCGGCGAGCATCGGCCAGCCGAGCCAGACCTCCTCGCCGAACAGCTGGATCACCCCGATCGGGGGATGCTCGAGGGCGATGAGCTTGAGCGCAGAGTCGATGAACACGAGCGAGCCCACCACGAGCAGCGCGAACGAGGCGGCCAGGTAGGCGATGGTGACGGCCCGGTGCTTGCCCCAGGGGAACTTGGCGCTCGACCCGCCCCTGCGGAGGCGGTTGGCGACCAGGAACGCGATCGCCGGCAGCAGGCTCAGCAGGTCCTCGACCCAGGCCGCCTTCATCGCCTGCGACTGGCCGAGCGTCAGCGCGAGGAAGATCACCGCCGAGATCAGGTAGGCGATCGTGATCCACTCGAGGACCACGGCCTTGCGCTGGACGGGCTCGAGCTCCTTGGGCAGCTCGAAGTCGCTCATGGCCGGCCCTCCCGCACCAGAAGCCGCTCGATCTCGCGCTCGCGGTTCAGCAGGAATCGCTCCAGTCGCACGAGCCAGGCGTTCTCGCCGAGCGGCACGCCCATGACGTGGCCCTCCCTCTGGAGCTCGACCTGCGACGGCTCGAGCCCGAGGTCGTCGAGGACGTAGTCGAAGGCCGCCACCGGTCCGTCCAGACCCTCGAGGGACTCGACCGGATCGACCAGCGCGTCGGTGCGGTTCTCGAGCAGCGCCTCCTCGACGCTGCCGCGCTCGGCGGCGACACGCACGCCGTCGAAGTTTTCACGGCCCGCCTCACCGCCGCGGGCGCCGATCACGATCCGCGCCTCGACGTAGGGCCGCGTGAAGGCCACGTCCTGCTGCCACCGCGAGTTCGAGGTCATCCCGGAGATCACCAGGTCGAGGGAGCCCTCCTTGGCAGCGTTCACGAGCTCCTCCTCCGAGCCGTCGATCCACTCGACCCGGGCGTCGACCTCCCGCGCGAAGCGGCGCACCAGCTCGACCTCCACGCCTCCGCTCGGTTCGGCACCGTCGAGTGTCACCCATGGGTCGGCCTCCGCCACGCCCACCCGCATGGTGCCTCCGGTCACCCGGTCGAGCGTTCCGTCGGGGTCCTGCGGGATCTCGCACCCCGATGCCGCGACGGTCGCCGCGAGCGCTACGAGGGCTGCGGCGGCGCCACGCATCTCAGGACGCAAATACCCTATGGGCCGAACGCCATGCCAAAGAACGACAAGAAGGTGGGCCTGGTCCTGGGCGCCGGGGGCGTCATGGGCGGCGCCTGGCACACAGGGGCCCTCCATGCGCTCGCCACGGAGACCGGCTGGGATCCCGGCAGCGCCGAGTACATAGTCGGGACCTCGGCCGGGTCGATGATGGGCTCGCTGCTGGCGGCGGGGGTCCCGCCCTGGTTCATGGTTGCCCACTCCGCCGGCGAGAGCTTCGAGGGCCTCAGGGGCCCCGACGGCCGCCCGGCGGCCGAGGCCGACCGCTCGGCGGGCGCGATCTTCCGGCTTCACCGGGGGCTGCCCCCGCTCGGTCCCGGCTCGCTGCGGATGGCCCTGACCACGCTCGCCAACCCGCTGCGCTACACGCCGCTGCAGCTTCTGATCGGCTGGGCGCCGGTCGGCCTGGTCTCGACGGACTCGCTCAAGGAGACGGTCCGCCGGGCCGTGGCGAGCGGCTGGGTGGACCACCCGAACTTCTGGGCGGTGGCCAGCGACTACGCGTCGGGCAAGCGCGTGCCCTTCGGCCGCATCGACTCGCCACCGGCCGACCTGGCCGACGCCGTGGCCGCCTCCTGCGCGATCCCGGGCTTCTACCGGCCGGTCAAGATCGGCCGCCGGCGCTACGTGGACGGCGGCATCTACTCGGTGTCGAACCTCGACCTGCTTGCGGGCCGGGGGCTCGACCTCGTGATCTGCCTCAACCCGACCTCCTCGCGCAGGCGCCCGTCGTCGCTCAACCCTTACGAGCGCTTCTGGGAGATGACCCGTGCCGCCAACGGTCGCCGGCTCGGCTTCGAGGCTAGGAAGGTCCGCTCGTTCGGCACCGACGTGGTGCTGATCCAGCCCACCGATGAGGACCTCGCGGTTATGGGTAAGAACCTCATGAGCGGGCAAAGAAGGCACGAGATGATCGAGACCGCGTCGAGAACTGTGGCCGAGCAGCTACGAAGCCCCGAGCTGCGCGACAAGCTGAAGGGCCTGCCCGAGGGCGAGCCGCACAAGCTGCGCCGTCCGCCCGGGCCGCCCTCGACCTGGCCCCGAATCGTCCCGGCCGTCCAACCAAGGGCGGCGTGAGCGACGGGGCCAGTACCCGCGGCTCCGCTCGGGCGGGCGCGGGAAGCACGAACGGAGCTGGGCCGGCCGAGAGCGTCGTCGAGGCCGCGCGCGAGCGGGTGGGCCAGGCGCCGCTGCCGACCGCGAGCCTCGGCTCCGCCGCCCGCCTGCTCGGCGACCTGGCCGCCGAGGGTGCCTCGGCCGTGGCCCGCTGGGCGGCCTCGCGCGTGCGCACCGCCGATCTCGACGACCGCGACGCCGACTACATCCGCGAATGGCTGCCCGCCTTCTGGCTCGCGGCCAGCCTCTACTTCCGGGCCGAGGTGCGCGGGCTCCACAAGGTGCCCGAGGAGGGCGGCGTGCTACTCGTCGGCAACCACTCGGGCGGCAATCTGACGCCCGACAGCCTGGTCTTCTCGCTCGCCTTCAACACCTACTTCGGGGT
>DATACN010000154.1:0-4276 GCA_036258995.1 Thermoleophilaceae bacterium
GCGTCGACGAGCTCGCCGACGACCTCCCCTGCGCGCGCCTCGTCGAGGCTGCGGGCCTCGAGCTCCACGTAGCAGCGCTCGGCCACGACGTTGGCCGCCGTGCCTCCCTCGATCCGGCCGACGTTGGCCGTGGTCTGGTCGTCGAGGCGGCCCAGCCGCATCCCCGCTATGGCCTTGCCCGCCGCCGCGATGGCGTTGCGGCCGTCCTCTGGACGCACCCCGGCGTGGGCGGCCACGCCGCGGAAGCGGGCCTCGACGCGGTAGTAGGTCGGGGAGGCCATGATCAGCTCGCCGATCGGCGTCGGGTGGTCGAACACGTAGCCGAAATCGGCCTGCAGGCGTGTGCGGTCGAACGCCTTCGCACCCTTGAGGGCCTGCTCCTCGCCGGTCGTGAAGAGGAGCTCCACACCGACCGGGGGCCCCTCGCGGACCAGCCGCCGCGCGGCGCCGAGGATCGTCGCCACGGCCGCCTTGTTGTCGGCGCCGAGGATCGCCTCGTTGCGGTTTCGGAGAAGGCCGTTGTCGCGCGCCACCTCCACCGGCGCGTCGAGCGGCACCGTGTCGAGGTGCGCGCAGAGCATGATCGTCCGCGCGCCCTCCGGCCCCGGCATCCGGGCGAGCAGGTTGCCCGCGTCGGACCCCGTCTCGGGGCCCGAGGAATCCTCCTCGACCTCCAGGCCGAGCTCGCGCAGCTCGGCCGTGACGGCGTCGGCCATCGCGCGCTTGCGGCCGGAGGGGCTCTCTATCTCGCAGAGCCGGACGAAGTCCTCGAGCAGCCGCTCGCGCTCAGGCGGTGACGCTACGGCGCTACTCAGCCGCCTCGACCTCGGCGGCGCGCACCTCGGGCTCGACCTCGGGCGCCCGCTCGAGCGCGCGCTCGTAGGCGGCCCGCACGAACTCCCTGAACAGCGGCTGCGGGCGCAGCGGACGCGACTTGAACTCAGGGTGGAACTGGGAGGCCACGAAGAACGGGTGGCCGGGCAGCTCGATGACCTCGACCAGGCGCTCGTCGGGCGAGGTGCCCGAGCACACGAGGCCCGCGTGCTCCAGCCGCTTGCGCAGGTGGTTGTTGACCTCGTAGCGGTGGCGGTGGCGCTCGTAGATGACCGCTTCGCCGTAGATCTCTCGCGCGCGAGTGCCGTCGTGCAGCTTGACGGGATCGGCGCCGAGCCTCATGGTGCCGCCCATGTCGCGGACCTCCTTCTGCTCGGGCAGGAGGTCGATGACCGGGAACGGCGTCTCGGGGTCGAACTCGGTGGAGTTCGCGCCGTCCATCCCCGCGACGTGGCGGGCGAAGTCGGCCACCGCGATCTGCATGCCGAGGCAGATGCCGAGGTAGGGAACGCCGTTCTCTCGCGCGTAGCGGGCCGCGGCGATCTTGCCCTCGATGCCGCGGACGCCGAAGCCACCGGGGATCAGGATGCCGTCACAGGCCGCGAGCTCCTCCTGGGCCTCGTCGTCGGAGAGCTTCTCGGAGTCGACCCAGCGCAGGTCGATCCGGCCGCCGTGGTGGACGCCCGCGTGGTTGAGCGCCTCGATCACCGACAGGTAGGCGTCGGCGAGCTTCGTGTACTTGCCGACCAGGCCGATCCGCACCGGCGTCGAGGCTTCGTCGATTCGCCCCACGAGGCGCTGCCAGTCGGACAGATCCGGCGGCCCGGCCTCGATACCGAAGCGATCGAGGATGAGGTCGTCGACGGCCTCGGCGTTGAAGTAGAGCGGAACCTTGTAGATCGAATCCACGTCCCGGGCCGAGACCACCGACTCGACCGGCAGGTTGGCAAACAGCGCGATCTTCTCGCGAATCTCGCGGCTCAGGGCCTCCTCGGAACGGCAGACCACCATGTCGGGCTGGATGCCGATACGCCGCAGCTCCTGCACCGAATGCTGGGTGGGCTTGGTCTTCAACTCGCCGGCGTGGCCCAGGAACGGCACCAGCGTGAGATGGACGAACATGCAGCGGTCGCGCCCTTCGTCGACCTGGAACTGGCGCAGCGCCTCGAGGAACGGCAGCGACTCGATGTCGCCCACCGTGCCGCCGATCTCCGTGATCACGATGTCGACGTCGGCGGCCTCGGCCACGAGCCGGATGCGCTGCTTGATCTCGTCGGTGATGTGGGGGATCACCTGGACGGTGCCGCCCAGGTAGTCGCCGCGACGCTCGCGCCGGATGACCGAGTCGTAGATCGCGCCGGCCGTGGCGTTGGAGGCCCGCGTGGCGTTGACGTCGGTGAACCGCTCGTAGTGGCCCAGGTCGAGGTCGGTCTCGGCGCCGTCCTCGGTCACGAACACCTCGCCGTGCTGGAACGGGCTCATCGTGCCCGGGTCGACGTTGATGTACGGATCGAACTTCTGGAGCGTGACCGAGAGGCCCCGCGAGACCAGCAGGCGGCCGATCGAGGCCGCTGCGATGCCCTTGCCAAGTGCGGAGACGACGCCGCCGGTGACGAAGACGAAGCGTGTCTGCGGGCGGCTCTCGGGCATCCGGTCTCTGGGGTCTCGACTATAGCCGTGCACCCGGCGGCAGTGTAGGATCGCCCTGAGGGACTCGCTGTGCTGACGAGAAGCCGTGTTGCCGTGCTTGGGCTGGTCGCGTCGGTTGGGCTCTGTGCAGCGAGCGCGCCCGCCAGCGCTGCGCCCAAGCCCATCAGCGGCACGCTCAGCAAGTCCGGCTACACCGTGATCGCGCTGGCGGCGGACGGTCGTGCGAGCGCAGCGCGAGCGGGCGGACGCGTCTTCCGGCTGCGGCCGCCGACCGGGCGCGTGACCCTGCACCTGAGGGGCCCGAACGGCAAGTACGCCGGCCCGCTGGTGGTTGGCAGGCGCAAGAGAGGGAGGCTCGCGGTCGTAGGGGTGCGGAGTGGGGCCCGGCTCGGCAGGATCACGGTTCTCCGGGGCTACGCCAGGCTCTCGCGGAGGCCGCGCCGGTCCTGGATCGACCGTAGGCGCGTCGCGAGGGCGAGGCGGGGCGTCCCGATCGGCGCGAGGCGCTTCGGGCGCGTGCGCTCGCGGCGCGTACGCACCAGGGTGCTCGGCGATCGAGACCTCGACGGCGTCCACGACCTCCTCGACATCGACGACGACGGCGACCTGGTCCTCGACAGCCTCGATCGCTCGGGGTCGGCGAGCGCGGCTCAGGAGGACGAGTTCGCTCAAGAGCTCAACGCCTTCTCCCGCCTGTCACTCAGCTTGTCACAGACGGCGAATGCCAACCATCCCGCCCTTGCCGCCCAGATCGACAACGCCCTCCCAAGCTTCGGCGACCTCCTCATCGGGCTCAACGATGCCCCCCTCCCTGGCGACGCCGAGCTCGACTGCGCGAGCCCTCAAGACAGGACGGACCCCCGCCTCGGCGGTCTGGTCTACTGCACGAGAGGAGGCACGGGAAGGGTCTCGACCCCCGTGCCGACGCCGCACTTCGAGCCTTTTCCCGGCGATCCCGGGGGCCGATACGACCCCGATGGCGACGGCTTCGGAAGCGTCATCTCGCAAGTCGGCAACACGTGCCGCCCGGGCGGTGGCTGCGGAGGGATGGACCTTCGCCACGGGGCCAGATCCGACCAGATCGGCACAGGCGATCTCCTGATCCTGCGAGCCGGCGATCGGGATCGCGCCGGCATGCTGCGCTTCGTCTTCGCCACCACGCCGGCCCTCGTTTCGTATGACGACGATGGGCCGGGAGGAAGCGATCCCGTGCCGATTTCCTATCCGGTAGCGCCGGCCGCGCCGGGCAGCTCCTTCAGCAGCGGGCTTCCGGTCCGGCCGCGCCCGGATGGTCAAGTGATCCTGACGCTCACCTTCTGGCGACCGCAGCGCAGCTCCATACCCGGCGAGACGGGCCAGTGGATCGACATCGGCGGCGTCAGCTACGAGGTCCAGGACGCCCAGCCCCCGCACGGGAATTGCCCCCCGACTGCCTTCTCCGAGAACGATCCCGAGCTGACTCACTCCGGCGGGTTTCCCGGATTCCGCGACACTGCCCCGGACCGCCCCGCGAACCCGGGCAACACGTTCACCTACACGGTCAACCTCACCCGCTGCCTCGCGTCGAGTGGTGTGGCGTCCTCCTTCGACCAGCCGGGTGAGCAACACGGGTTCTCGTTCGGCGGACGGGCGCCGAGCGCGCTCGACATCACCCAGCAGTCGGTCTCCTTCAGACGACAGTAGGTCAGGCCGCCGCGAGCAGCTCCTCCGCGTGGCGGCGCGCGCCGGCGTCCGAGGCCTCCGCCCCCAGCATCCGGCACAGCTCGGCCACCACGCCCTCGCCCTCGAGGGC
>DATACN010000155.1:0-3244 GCA_036258995.1 Thermoleophilaceae bacterium
AGCCGCAGTCGGTCGTGACGTTGTTCACGGGAACCGTGCGCGGGGCGGGACGAGGGGCGGGGTCCGGAGCGGCGGTCTCTCGACGCAGCTCGCCGCCGGCGGGGCCGGTGTCGCCGACAGGACCAGTGTCGGCCACGGGCATCGCGTCGGAATCGGCGTCCTGCGACTCGGCGATCTGCTCGCCGGCCTCAGCCATGCGCGCGGCGATCTGCCGCTTGGTCTCGGCCGAGACGTTGTCGACCCCGGTGGTCGACGCGCTCGCGGAAGCGGACGCCACTGGGCCCGAACCCGGGGCACTCGCCGTCGAGAACAATGCTGCCCAGGTCTCAGGACCGACCACTCCGTCCACCAGTAGGCCGGCCGCCCGCTGCACCCGGCGCACGGCCGCCTCGGTCTCGGGACCGTAGATCCCGTCGGCGGAAATGTCGAGCGCGCGCTGGACCTGTACGACCAGCTCGCCCTGGCTGCCCAGCTTGAGAGGGAGGCCGCCTTCCTTGATCACGATCGAGCGCTCGGCGGGCGAGTCGCCGTCGACCTCGCCGCGCAGCCCGCTCGCCATGGCGAGCGGAGCGCCCTGTCCGGCGATCATCGCGGTGGCCATCACCGTCGCCATGTGCTTCTTCGGGGCCTGCTCCTTGCGTGCCTGCTCGGCCAGCATGCGCCGGCGCTGAGACCGCTCGAGCGAGTCAAGCCACAGTTCCTGCGAGCCCAAATCCCGATAACCGGTGGTCATCCGTTCCCGTCCCTTCCTGTTGGGCCTACGGGGTTAGCTGACGGGCTCGCGCTAGGAGGTCGCGCTACGCCGCGCTCAAGGCGGCGATTCGCCCCAACACCTTGGTTCCCCCGTTCCCTGCGGGGTTGGGGTCCGCAGGGATTCGGCACTTGCCTTCAAACGACGCACAACCCCCCTTTGCAGGGAAAGTTGCGCGCCAGCAGGCTAGCGCATGCGGCCGAAGGAAGCGAACAGGGCGACCGCGAGCGCGATCGTGAGGAGTCCGCCCGGCCAGGCGGGCCTAGCTCTTGCGGCCGCGCGCCGAACTCGTCCGGCCGCGACCGGAGCCGGTCTTGCGGGCGCCGCCCGACCGGCCGCGGCTCGAAGCCGCCTTGGTCCGGCCGCCCCCGGACTTCGAGCGCGAGGAGCCGGCCTTGCTGCGCGACGACGTCGCCCTACCGCGGGCCGAGCTTCCGCTGCGGCTCGAAGCCCGGCCGCGCGTCGACGCCTTGCCGCGCGTCGAGGCCTTGCCACGCGTCGAGGCCTTGCCGCGCGATGAAGTCTTCCCTCGGCCGGAGCTCGCCTTGCTCCGCGAGGAACTGGTCTTACGGCCGCTCGAGCTCGACCGGCTTCGCGCCGAGCTCTTGCGGCGGCCCGAGGTGGAGCTGCCGCGCGCGGCCTCGGCCCGGCTGCGGACGGCCTTGCCGGCCTCCTTCGCGGCCTTGCCGACCTCCGTCGCTCCCTTGGCGGCGACCTTCGCGGTCTCGCGCACGCCCTTCGCGGTGGTGCCCGCGCTCCTGGCCGCCGAGCCTGCGCTCTTGGCGGCGGACTCGGCCGTGCGGCGTGCCTGCCGCAGGTTCTTCTGCGCCTGCTTCACCTGCCGCGTCGCGGCTGCCTTCTTGCCGCGCGCCGAACCAGCCGAAGCGGTGCTCTTGCTGCGCGTGCGGGTCGTCTGCTTGCGCTGCCGGGTCGCCGCGGCCTTCTTCCCCGCTGACCTCCGGCTGGCGCTGGACCGTGACTTTGCCTGTGCCATGGTGAGTCGCCTCCCCTGCCGTTTTCGCGCCCCGGCGGGCGCCCTCCCTCCAAGTCCCCCAAAGGGGAGACGACCAAACCGTGAAAACTCAGCCGACCGGCGGCAGCGGAGTTCCCTGGACGCGCTCGCCGTCGGGGTCCAGCTCGCAGTCGTAGACCGACTGCACGGACGCGCTCGCGAAGAACCCGATGCAGCGCGCCGTCGCCTGTCCGACGCAGCGAACGTCGTGCTTGACTCCGGCGGGAGCGACGGCCAGCGACCCCTCTCCCAGCCGCTTGGTCTCGTCGGCGACCGTTGCCTCGACGTCGCCGGTCACCACGTACAGCACCTCCTCGGCGCTGTGCGAGTGGACGCCGAGATGGTCGCCCGGCTCGAGCTCGAAGTACACGACCGCCGAGCTCGACGCCCCGCGCTCCCACGAGACCGGATAGGCGGTGCGGGTGCGGAGAGAGCGGTCCGCCTCCGATGTCGTCTCAGACAGCTCGAGCTCGTCGATGCTCGCCCCGATCATCGCCGCAGCGTGAAGCTCGCGCGGGCCACCGACGACCGGTTGCCGGCGGCGTCGACCGCGCGAAGCGCGAGTCGGTAGCGGCCCGGGCGCAGCCGTCGCAGCGGTAGCCGGACGTTGTTGACACCCGCCCGCGCGGAGAACGAGAACCGCCTGACCACGCGGCCGGCACCGGGCCCGCGCCGGTCGAGCGCGCCGGTCACCCGCGCCCGCTCGTCGAGCCTGAAGCGCACGCGCGCGCCGGGGCGCCGGCAAGTTCGGGACCGCCTCCTACACGCACGCGAGGGGACAACGCGCACGCTGGAGAAGCGGGGCGGTGTATCGACACCCGGTCCGGTTTGGCCGCCACCACCCCCGCCGCCCCCGCCGCCACCCGGAGGCGGACCGCCCGCACCCACGACAACCCGTGCCGTCATGTCCGGATGAATCGCGCAGTGATACGGGATCGTGGCGTCGGCGGTGAAGGTCGCCCGGTAGGTCTCTCCCGGGTCGAGGCTCGGAGAGTTCGGGTTGCCGCCCGCGTCCGCGGTCGCGGTGTGGTCGAAGAAGGCGTCGTTGTTGGTCCAGCACACGGTCCCGCCGACGGGGACGTTCGCGGTGTCCGGCGAGTAGTCGTTCGAGGGGCTGGTGCTGACGATGCTGACCGGAACGTCCGAGGGCTGGCACTGGGCCGCGGCAGCGCTCGGCAGCGCCATTGCGAGGGCGACGAAGGCCAGGGAAACCGCGGGGGTCAGGACACGGCGCCGCACTACCGAGCGAGGGTAATCCGAGCCTTCCGGCACCGCAAGTTAGGGAACCCGAAATCGAGGTTTCGCCCGGCTGCCCTGTGCGCTACATTCGAGCCGTGGACACGCGCAGAACCGACATCCTCAAGGCGTCACCGCGGATGTTCGAGTCGAACCTCCTCGATCGTCTGTCCCGGGTCCATCCGGTCGTGCCGCTGGTCATCTTCATCCCCGCGATCGCGATCCTGTTCGGGCTCGGCCAGGAG
>DATACN010000156.1:0-11753 GCA_036258995.1 Thermoleophilaceae bacterium
CATGAGGCACAGGCTCGCCGCCGGCCGGCGTCGTGCCTTCGGGGGGTGCGCGGGGGCCTAGCCGGCGGCTGGCGCGCTCGCCTGCGAGAGGCCCTCGCGCTCCGGCACGGGGCCCGCGGTCCAGGGGAAGGCGACTCCGCCGTACTTCCACCGGCTCGTCTCGATCGCGAGCAGCATGACCATGTCGTCCTGCTTGATCGCCCCGCTCTTCCAGCCGTAGTCGAGCGCTATCGGCACCGCCGCCGAGCCGGTGGCGCCGACCATCCCGAGGTTCTCGAAGATCTTGGGCTCGAGCTCCAGCCACTCGTCGGTCAGCAGGCCGGCTTCGCGCAGCTCGTCGGTCATATAGGCGGCATTGCCCTCGGGGATCACGCAGTGGTCGACGTCGGTGGCCTGCACTCCCGCGCGCTCGAGGGTGGCCTTCAGGCCCTCGGTGAGGACGAAGGGGGTAAAGCGGCCGCTCTCAACCACGTCGACCTTGAGCTCGATCAGGCGCTTGGCATCCCGCTGGGTCTCGACCGGAGCGTGGGTGCCCCCGCCGACCACCTGCATGCCCGGCTTGCGGTTGCCCCCTACGCACGCGATGGCCGATGCGCCGAGGATGCCGTCCGCACCGTCCTCGAAGGCGCGCAGCACCATGGCGCCGGCCCCGTCGCCGAAGCTGTAGATGCCCAGCCGATCCCGCATCCGCACCTTGTTCGGGCCCCCCGCCAGGTAGACGGGCACGCACAGGGGGGAGATCGCCTCGCTTCCCACCACCACGGCGGTCTCGTAGTCGCCGCGCTCCAGATGAAGTCGCGCCAGGTCGAGCGCTTCGACGGCCCCGGCGCAGCCGGAGCGGATGTCCACGACGGCCATCGACTCGCGGCCGAGCTTCTCCTGCACGAACGTCGAGGCAGGCGGCAGGTGGTACTCGGGGCTGGCCGTCGAAAGCACCAGTAGGTCCACCTCGTCCACGTCGATGTCCGCGAGCTCGAGGGCCTCGCGCGCAGCCTTGGCCGCCATCTCCGAGTTGCTCTCGCGGTGCTCGCCCGTCTCCGGGTCGACCGCCCAGTGGCGGGTCTTCACCTGGAGGCCCTCCAGGACGTCGTCCGGAACGCCCCCGGCCAGGCGCTCCATCATCTCGTTGTCGATGGGGTCGCCCGGCAGGTACGAGCCCGTGCTGACGATTCGCACCTGCTTCATGAAGCCGATCCTAGCCTCACTCGATCGGCCGCAGCAAGACCGAGAAGTTGGTGCCGCCCAGCGAGAGCGCGTTCACCAGCACCGGCCCCTTCGGGCTGCGTTCCTCGTCGCCCTCCTGCCATCCCTTCATCGCCAGCGCCGCGGAGATGGACGCACCGGCGCCCATCGGCTCGCCGAGCTTGAGCTTCGGCCCCAGCACCTTGACGTCGGCACCCAGCGCGCGCTCGATCGCCCTGGCCTCCGCCTGGTCGGCGACCTCGAGTCCGCAGCGGTTGGCCCACACGGCGACCACCTCGCCCGGCTCCACCCCGGCCCGCTCGAGCGCGGTCCTCATCGCGCGCTCGATGCCTTCTCCCTCGGGGTCGATGCGGCCCACGCCCTTCGCGTCCGAGGTGATCCCGTAGCCGGCGATCTCGCCGTAGATCTGCGCCCCGCGCCCGCCGGCCTTGCCCAGCCGCTCCACCATCAGCGCAACACCGGCCTCTGAGAGGGCGAACCCGCCATCGCCCACCACGCCGAGCTCTTTGTACCCCTCGATCACGGTGTCGGTGAGCGTGTCGCAGCCCAGCGCGATTATCGCGTCGGCATGGTCGCGTGAGGTCAGGTCGGCCGCGTAGACGAGCGACGACGCCCCGGCGGCGTGGCCCGCAGTCACCGTGGTGGCGGAGCCGAGCAGGCCGACCTTGAGGGCCACCTGGCCACCGGCGGCGTTGTAGACGGTGTTCGGGAACACCGCCGGGTTCGCGCCCCCGGCACCCTCCTCGATCACCCCCGCGGCGAACTGCTCCATGCTCTCCATCGGGCCGACGCCGGTACCGAGGATCACGCCGATCCGATTGCGGTTGTCGTCGTTCACCTCGACCCCGCCGTCCTCGAGCGCCAGCTTCGAGCTGATGATCGAGAACAGTCCCAGGCGGTCCACCCGCTTGCGCTCCTTGGGCGAGAGGAAGTCACCCGCCGTCAGCTCCACGCGGCCGACGCGGGCGCCGTTCTCCGAGGCCGTTGTCTCGCGCTCGGAGGCATAGGCCTGCCAGAGTGCGTCGAGGTCGGTGCCGGCAGTCGTGAGCGCGCCGATTCCCGTGACCACCGTTCGGTCGGCATCCACGGGCGGCGGCGGCTCGTCGCGCAGCCCGGGCCGAAGGAACGCCACCGAGGCGTTGGCTCCCCCGAAAGCGAAGTTGTTCGACACGGCCACGTCGATCTTCATCTCGCGCGCCTCGTTGGGCACGTAGTCGAGGTCGCACTCGGGGTCGGGCTCGGTGAAGTTGGCGGTTGGCGGGGCCACCTGGTCCTGGATCGCCTTCACGGTCACGATCGCCTCGACCGCCCCCGCCCCGCCGAGCAGGTGGCCGATCATCGACTTGGTGCTCGAGACCGCCACGTTGTAGGCCGCCTCCTCGCCGAGGCCGGCCTTAGTCGCCGCGGTCTCCGCCGTGTCGTTCTTTGCCGTGCCGGTGCCGTGGCTGTTCACGTAGTCGACTTGGTCCGATGAGATGCCGGCCTGACGCAGACCCATCTGGATCGCCCTGGCCGCGCCCTTGCCCTCGGGGTGCGGGGCGGTCGGGTGGTAGCCGTCGGCCGACAGGCCGTAGCCCGCGATCTCGGCCAGGATCGGCGCCCCCTGCTCCTCGGCCACCTCCTTGCTCATCAGCACGAGCATTCCGCTGCCCTCGCCGAGCGAGAGCCCCTGCCGGTCGATCGAATAGGGCGCGGCCGGCTCCGGAGAGAGCGACTCGAGCGAGTTGAAGCCCGCCACCAAGATGTCGGAGAAGGCGTCCGCGCCACCGGTCAGAACGGCGTCGACGTGACCGAGACGTATCAGCTCGGCGCCGTAGCCGATCGCGTTGGCGCTCGCGGCGCAGGCCGTGTCGACGGAAAGGGCCGGGCCCTTTATCCCGAAAACACAGCTGAGCGTCTCCGACATGGCCTGGGGCTCGAGCAGCAGCAGCAGCTTGGGATCGGCCTGCTCGCCGTTCTTTCGCTTGCGGTACCACTCCTCGCCCGCCAGCAGCCCGGCGTTGCAGGTGCCGATCACCACGCCCCAGCGCTCGGGGGGCACGGGGCCCACGCCGACGCCGCAGCGGTCCATCGCCTCCTCGGCGGCCCGCACCGTGAAGTCGATTGCCCGGTCGTGGAAGCCACCGGGGTGAAGGGTGTCGGCGTTGGGAGGAGCCTCCACCTGCACCTCGCCGCCGATCTTCGTGCGATAGCCCTCCATCGGCAGGTGCTTGACCTCGCGGATGGCAACCCGGCCGCCCTTGACGCCCTCCCAGTACTCGTCCAGGTTCGAGCCCTGGCCGTTGATCGCGCCCATGCCGGTGACCACGACGCGCGGGGTGTTGTTGCTCGCTTCCATCATTCCTCCTTCAGGCTCGGCGCAGGGCCAGCGCGACGTTCTGTCCTTCCAGGCCGCGGGCGATGCCGACGGCCAGCTCGGCCTGCATCTCCCGGCCCTCCTTCGGCAGCCAGTCGAGGCCGGCGCAGTCGGGGTCGAGATTCTCGAGGTTCAGCGTGGGAGGCACCTCGCCGCGGGACAGCGCGAGGGCGGCGACGGCGATGTTGAGGGCGCCGGCCGCGCCGACGAGGTGGCCGGTGGCCGGCTTGACGCTGCTCGCCGCGGTTCCGTTCTCGCCGAACAGCCGGCGAAGGCCGGCGGCCTCGCTGCGATCGCCGTCGCGGGTGCCGGCCCCGTGCGCGGCCACGTAGCCGACGTCGCCCGGCGCGCCGCCGGCCTGCTCGATGGCTCGGCCCACGGCTTTGGCGACGGCCGTCCCGTCCAGGTCGGGCGACGCCAGGTAGTCGAGCTCTGTGGCGGCGCCGAAGCCGGCTATCTCGGCGTGCACCTCGGCCCCACGCGAGCGGGCATCCTCGGTCCGCTCGAGCACGAAGAAGGCCCCGCCCTCACCCATGACGGTTCCATCCCGGTCGCTGTCGTAGGGGGCGCAGGCGCCGCTCTCGAGCTCGTTGCGACCCGTGAGCACGCCGAGCGTGTCCCAGGCTGCCATGTGCCACCAGAAGATCGGTGAGTCCGAGGCGCCGGCGATTGCGACGTCGGCCTCGCCGCGCCGCAGGGCGCGGGCGCCGCGCGCCACGGCGAACGCGCCGGCCTCGGCGGTGCCGGAGAAGTACGTATTGGGCCCTCGCAGGTTGTACTCCTCCGAGATGTAGAAGAGGGACGACCCCTGGATGCCCTCGATGAAGAAGAGCGGGTGCACGGAGCCGTAGGCCAGCTCGCCGAACCGGCTCATGCTCACCTTGCCGTCGCCGTCGCGCGCCTGGACCGACGCGTCCGAGAAGTAGTCGGGGTCGGAGACCTGCTTGTCGCCGGCGGTGAAGAGCGCGATCCGCCCGTCGGTGTCGTCCTCCGGCAGCTCGTAGCCGGAGTCCTCCAGCGCCATCCTGGTCGCCGCCATCGCGTAGACGTCGTGTGGGGTCATCGTGCGCACCGAGCGGCGGTTGCTGGCGTAGTCGCGCCCGCGGATGTCCTTGACCTCGGCGCCGATCCGCGTGCGCAGCGAGCTGGCGTCGTAGCCCTCGATCGGCCCGATGCCGCTGCGGCCTTCCATCAGCGCGCTCCAGGTCTCGTCGGTTCCCTTGCCGACCGGGGTGCATAGGCCGATCCCCGTGATCGCGATGCCGCTCACGTCTCCACCGGCTTCGCTCTGAGCTTGCGGGCGCGAAGGACCAGCTTGCCCTCGACCGATGCCTCGCCCGTCAGGGTGGCCTCTCCGTCCTCGAGGTTCTTCAGCTTGACGTTGAGCACGAGCTGGTCGCCGGGCTGCACGAAGTGGCGGAAGGCGACCCGGTCCGCCCCCGCGAGCCGCCAGCGCTTGCCCGTGCGCTGCTCGAGCAGCTCGCCGCAAAGCGTTCCGAGGCTGCCGAGCATGAGGACCCCCGGCAGCACGTGGAAGCGCGGAAAGTGGCTGTCGAAGATCGCCAGCGTGTTGGGGACGTTGCGGACGGCCTCGGCCTCCTCCTCCTCGACCTTCACCAGCCGGTCGATCGTCGTCCAGACGCCACCCTTCATGGGTTGTACTTCTTCGCGACCAGGGCGCCGTTCGTGCCGCCGAAGGCAAAGCCGTTGACGAGCACCACGTCGACCTCCATCTCCCGCGCGGCGTTGGCCACGCAGTCGAGGTCGCATTCCGGATCCTGGTCGTCGACGTTGATGGTGGGGGAGACGACGCTGTCGCGCATGGCGTAGATGCCGGCGAGCAGGTTGAGCGCGCTCGCCGCGCAGGTCGTATGGCCGGTCATCGACTTCGGGGAGGTCACGACGATCCTGTCGGCGTCGTCGCCGAAGACCCGCTTGATCGCGATGGTCTCCGATGGGTCGCCGGCCGGCGTGCTGGTGGCGTGGGCAACCACGTAGTCCACATCGCTCGTTGTCAGCCCGGCCTCCTCGAGCGCGGCGTTCATCGCGATCACGGCGCCGCCGCCGTCCGGCGGCGGGTCGGTCATCCGGTAGGCGTTCAGGCTCGAGCCGTACCCGGCCAGCTCGGCGAGGATCGTCGCCCCGCGCTCCTCGGCGGCCTCGCGTTCCTCGAGGACCATGATCACGCTGCCCTCGCCGAGGACGAAGCCGGAGCGGTTGCGGTCGAACGGCCGCGAGGCGTGCTCCGGGTCGTCGTTGTACTCGGTGGTCAGGGCCTTGAGCAGCGAGAAGCCGAGCAGGTCGCACCAGGTGGTCAGCGCGTCGAAGCCCCCCGCGATCATCATGCGAGCGTCGCCGTCCTGCATCATCCGCATCGCCTCACCAAGCGCGTGCGCGGACGCGGTGCAGGCGGTGCTCACGCCGATCACGGGCCCCTGGGCGCCGGCCAGGCGGGCCACCTCGCTGGCGGCCGTGTTCTGGCTGTCCTGCAGGGTCTTCTCGGGCGGGAAGCGGTGCATCTCGTGGCCCTCGCTTGCCTGGCGCACGGCGAAGGCGTCCGAGAACTCCTGCAGCTCGGGACGCGCGACGGAGCCCCCGATGACCACGCCGACGTCGGCCGGGTCGTAAAAGCCGTTCTCGATGCCCGCGCTCTGGATCGCCTCGGCGCCGGCCACGACCCCGAATCGCTCGCCGCGGTGGAGGTACTTCGCCCCCTCCGAGCTCGGCAGCCGGCCGTCGTCGAAGTCGGAGCAGATGCCGGCGATCTGAACCGGGAAGCTCGACACGTCGTAGTAGCCGATCCGCTGGATGCCCGACTTTCCGGAGCGCAGGCCCTGCCAGGTGCTTTCCGCGTCCGCCCCAACGGGCGTGACGGCGCCGATGCCGGTGATGACCACGCTCATTGGTCCACCTGCCAGAGCATGTCCTGGAGCCTCTTGGTGTCCTCGAGGTCGGCGAGGTCGTCGGCGTCGATCAGCGCGCACATGACGTCCTCGCACTCGAGCACGGTCTCGCCGTCGACCGTGACCGTGCCGCCGAGCACCGCGCTCTCGTCGCCGAAGGACGCGATCTGCCCGTTCAGGGTGAGCACGTCGCCCGGCCGTACGTCCCGGCGCCAGTCCACCGAGCCGACCTGGAGCAGCGCGGCGCGCTTGGCGCGATCGGTGGAGATCATGATCAGCCAGGTGCCGGCCTGACAGAAGGCCTCGAGCACGAACGGCGGAGGCATGCGCAGCTCGCCGTCGACCTCCTCCCAGTACTCCTCGCTGTAGGAGGTGACCTTCCGGGCCTTGACCGACGTCTTCGGCTCGAGCTCCTCGACCCGGTCGATCAGGTGGAAGCGCACCCGGCTCTCCGCTCCCAGAGCGTCGTCGCCTGCGCCACCGCAAGGTCTTGCGTGTGCGTAAGGGACACGTCCAGGTCCCGCAGCCCGTGCCGCTCGGCGAACGCGGCAACCGCGCCGTCGAGCACGATTCGCGGACGCCCGCTGCGCTCGTTGACCACCTCGACCTCCGTCCAGCGCATGCGCTGGCTGATGCCGGTGCCGAAGGCCTTCAGCACGGCTTCCTTTGCGGCGAAGCGGGCGGCCATGTGCTCGTACTCCCGCCGCTTTCCGCTGCAGTAGTCGAGCTCCGCCGCCGTGAAGAGGCGCTCCCTGGCCTCGTCGTGGCCGTCGACGAGCCGCCGGAGCCGCTCGACCCCGACGGCGTCGATGCCGATCCGCAGCTTCAGGTCAGGCGCCGGCGCCGTCGGCACGTGCCTTGACCATGTCCGCCAGGTTCTGCACGGTGAACAGCGTGATGACCTCCTCCGCCTTCAGGCTGCCCGCCACGTCGGAGGGGTTGGTCTGCGGCATCACCTTGTTCAGGTGCTCGGCGCCCTTCTCGGTGATGACCTCGTTCTCGTCGCTGAACTCGTCGTCCGGGATACCCCCCTGCATGTAGTCGCCCAGGTCGGAGGCCTCGATCTTCACTCCCGTGCTCTTCTCGATTCGGAAGAGGATGTCGAGCAGGTCGATCGACTCCGCCCCGAGATCGTCCATCAGGGTCGAGTCCGGGGTCACCTCGTCGTCGTCGAGGGCGAGGGCCTCGACCACGGCCTCCTTTACGGCGCTATCGACGTCGGCCATGCGCTGAACCTCCTGGTTGGCTGGGTTGGGGGCGATACTAACCGCCACCCGCCGGGCGTCAAAGGGGGCGGCCCACCCCGACCTGCGCGGACACGCCGCCGTCGACCGTGATGAGCGCTCCGGTCATGTGGCTGGCGTCGGGGCTCGCGAGGAAGACGGTGGCCTGGGCCACCTCCTCGACGGTGGCGAAGACCTTCAGCGGGATCTGCTTGGAGATGCCCTTGCCGCCGTCCTTCTCCAGCAGGCCGGCGACCATCTCGGTCGGCGCGAAGCCCGGCAGCACGGCGTTCACGCGGATTCCGAAGCGGGCGAACTCGATCGCGCAGCAGCGCGTGAACGCGTTCACGGCCCCCTTGGAGGCCGAGTAGTTCGACTCGCCGGTCCAGCCGCGCTCTCCCATCACCGAGGACATGTTCACGATGGCGCCCTCACGCTGGGACATGAAGTGCGGGAGCGATGCCTTGGTGCAGTTGAAGGTCCCGCCGAAGTTGACCTTCATGACCTCGAGCCACATGCCCGGGTCCATGTTGTAGATCAGGTCGTCCTTGGCGATCCCGGCGTTGTTCACGAGCGCGTCGAGGCCGCCGAGCTTCTCGACAGTCTCCCCGACGATCCTCTCGGCCTGCTCGAACTCCGAGACGTCGCCCTGGACGGGCACCGCTTTGCCGCCGACGCCCTCGATGGCCGAGACGACCTCCTCCGCCTGCTCGGCGCCGGAGCGGTAGTTCACGCCCACGGCGGCGCCCTCCTTCGCCATCGCCTCGGCCACTGCGCGGCCGATGCCGCGTGAAGCGCCCGTGACCAGAGCGACCTTGCCCTCGAGCCTCACGCCGACACCCCACTGGCGGCTGCGAGCTGACGGGCGAACTCCGAGGCGCTCTGGGGACGCGCGGCCGCGTCCTTCTCGAGCGCCCCCATGATCGTGGAGCAGACCTCGGGAGGCAGGTCGGGATTCTTCGACCTGGGGTCGGCAGGGGCGTCCTGCAGATGGGCCCAGAGCACCCTCATGCCCTGACGGTCGGCGAAGGGCGGCGCGCCACAGAGGCACTCGTACATCACGCAGCCGAGCGCGTAGACGTCGGTGGCCGCCGAGACCTCCTCGCTGCGGATCTGCTCGGGGGCCATGTAGTCCAGCGAGCCGAGCGCCTGGCCGGGACGCGTCAGGAGGCTGCCCTGGCTGTCCTTAGCCAGGCCGAAGTCGGTGATGTAGGCCGTGCCGTCGGTGTCGAGCAGGATGTTCGCCGGCTTGATGTCGCGATGGAAGAGGCCGTTCGCGTGGAGGGCGTCGAGCCCTTCGGCGACCTGGGTGCAAACGCGCACGGCGGTCGCGAGGTCGACCTTTCCGGTCTTCTTGATGGCGTCCTCGAAGGTGCCGTTGCCGACGAACCTCTGCGCCAGGTAGGGAACGCCCTCGTGCTCGCCCTGGTCGAGCACGGGAACCACGTGAGGGTGCGAGACCTCCTGCGCGATCCTCGCCTCGCGGTCGAAGCGCTTGCGGAAGACGGTGTCCTTGGCCAGCTCGGCCTTCACCAGCTTGAGCGCGACCGGCTCGCCGCCGGGGCCCGCCGCCCGGTAGACGTGCCCCATCCCGCCCACGCCGAGCACCGACTCGATCCGGTAGGGACCGACGGTGTCGCCGATCTTCTTGGCGTCAGAGGCTTCCACTGGCCGGACGAGGGTAAGCGATCTGTCCTTCGAACGGAAGCCCAACGGGAAGCTGACCTGCGTGGCCGTTCATCCGGTCCGGGCGCCCGCGACCACCTCCCGGAAGATCTCCTCGGTGTGGTCGAAGATCACTCCCATGTGGCCCTCTCCCTCGTAGACGTGGACCCTGGCTCCGTGGAGCTCCCGGGCCAGCCGCTCGACGTGCGGCACCGGCACGACGTTGTCGTCGCTTCCCGCCCAGAGGACGATCTCCACGTCGGGGGACACGTCGGCCGGATCGAAACCCCAGGGATGGTTGAGGACCCAGTCGTCGTAGACCCAGCCGCGCGCCCCGCCTCGCGCGGTCTCCAAGGTGCTCCTGCGCAGGAACTGCGCGATCTCGGGGCGGTCGACCAGCTTGCGGTCCGTGGTCGAGAGCGTGCTGGCGAGCCCCTCGAGGCCGCGCTCCGGCGACTTGCGCATGCCCAGGACGAGCCCGGCGTGCAGGGCCCGGGCCGCTGCGCGGGAGCGGCGCACCGCCCATCGAACCGGCTGGGGGAAGGGCGAGCTGTTCGTGACGATTCCCGCTCGATCCCACGGGGTCAGCCCGCACACCGTTCCCGCGCGGACTACCCGTTCCGGCATCGCCGCGCAGCAGGCCAGCAGATAGGGCCCGCCCGCCGAGATGCCGAGGAGGGCGAAGCGCTCCAGCTCGAGCTGGTCCGCCAGCTCTGCCACGTCGTCGGCCAGATCCGGGACCGTGCGCCCGGGCTTGAAGTCCGAGAGGCCGAAGCCCGGCCGGTCGAAAGAGATGATCCGAATGCCGAGCTTCTCGGCGAGGGGCCCGGCAACCGGCGGGAGCAGGCGTCCCCCGGGGGCTCCGTGGAAGAAGAGGACCGGCGGGGAGTCCTCGGACCCGTAGACCGCGAAGCCGAGGTTGCGGCCGTCGCGCAGGGACAGGATGCCCTGGTTGGCGAGAGGCCGGCGATCGTTGCCGGCGTCAGGGGCTTCCATTGGTGGGTGCGCTCGGTGGTTGCAACCGCTTCCGATCCGTGTTCAACTAGTAGCGCAACTTCGACTCGCCGGAGGGTTTGGCAATCCGACCAGCCCTCCTGGACCGCACGAGCGTAGCGATGTGTCCTTCGAACGGAATCCCCGCATGAAGCTGACCGGCGCCCTTGTCGTCTGTCTGACACTGCTCGCCGTGGCCGCGACAGGAGCAGTGGCCGCGCCGCCGGTGAACGACCACTACCTCGATTCGCTGCGCCTCAACGATGACGGCAGCAGGCTGGAGCGGCGAGACACGCTGCGCGACGTGCGCGAGACCGCCGACGCCACCGTGCAGAGTGACGTTCTCAACCCCGGCCCCAACGGCCAGCCGGGCGGCGGCGGTCCGCCCGAGCCGACCACCTGCCAGGCCTCCAACTATGGGAAGACGGTCTGGTACGACATGTACCCCGACGTGAACGGGCTGGTGCGGCTGCGGGCGAACGGCTTCAACTCCGTGATCGCAGTCGTTCCCTTCAGCCGTCGCACGTCGCTGCCGGACTTCGCCAGGCGCCAGTGTGCCGATCAGTCCACCGGCCCCGCCGAGGAGTTCCTCGTCTCCGTGCGCGGAGGGCGTGCCTACACGATCCAGGTCGGCGGTGTGAACGACGCCTTCGGCACTCTCGAGTTCCTCTTCGACTTCCTGGCCGACACCGATGGCGACGGCGTCCTCGACGCGGACGACGACTGCCCCCGCACCGCGGGCACGCGGCGTAATGGCTGTCCGGTGCGAATCGTGGCCGACGTTAACTTCAGGGCCCAGCCCACGGCCAGCGGCATCAGGTTCCTGTCGTTCAGGGTCGAAGCGCCTCGCAGGTCGCGCGTCCAGGTGCGCTGCCCCGGCTGCGGCCGGCAGGTGCTCAACGCCCGCACGGTGGGCTTCCCGCGCATGCGCGGCCGCTCGCTCAGGGCGGGCAGCAGGATCGTCGTCACCGCCACCCGTAGGCGGGCGATCGGGAGCCATATCACCTACCGCGTCGTCCGTGGCAACATCCGCGGGCCAGTCAAGCGCTGCCTGAACCCCGGCTCGCGCCGGCCGCGGCGCCGCTGCGGATGACGGCCTCGCCTGCCGCGCGCTGGCTGCTGCTGGCCCTGCTTGCGGCGGTTGCCTTCGGCGCCGCCTACGCGATCGCTTCTGCCTCCGGCGGCGACGAGTCCGCGACCGCCGGCGCGAGGAGCATCGAGCCGTCGAACGGGTCGCCCAAGGCGCCGGCCATCCCTCCGCCTGCCGCGCTCCCCGGCCTGGTCCCGCCCCCGGCGCCCGCCGCCACCGGAGGCTCCTCTGGCGGGGGCACGGCGGCGCCTTCGCCCGCTCCGGCCCCGGCGCCCGCTCCCGCCCCGGCGCCGGCCCCGGCCCCCGCCCCGGGAGGCGGC
>DATACN010000157.1:0-9701 GCA_036258995.1 Thermoleophilaceae bacterium
CGCCGAGCGGCAGGACCCTCAGCGCACCGTCGCTCAAACCTTAGTCAACAGGCCGTGGCGCTCCAGGGCGTCGCGGATGACCGCCTGCTCTTCCTCTGAGGCCTCCACGAGCGGCAGCCGCGGTGGCCCGACGTCGTGGCCCAGCATGTTCATCGCCACCTTGATCGGGATCGGGTTGGTGGTCACGAACATGGCCTTGTAGAGATCGCGCAGCTCATCCTCGATCTCGTGCCTGCTGTCCGGCTCGTCGACGATGCGGCGCATCTCACGGCCCACCAGGTGCGCGGCCACGAGGATCCCCCCGGTCCCCCCCAGGTCCATCGTCTTCGCCAGCACGTCGTCGTTGCCCGCGAGCAGGTCGAGCCCGTCGATGGCCGCGAAGTCCTCGTAGCGGGCCTGCTTGACGGCCGCGACGTTGTCGATCTGCGCCAGCTCGGCGAGCAGGTCGTTGGGCATGTCCGTGGCCGTTCGGCTGGGGATGTTGTAGAGCACGATCGGCTTGTCGGTGGCCGCAGCGACGGCCTCGTAGTGCGCCCTGATTCCGCGCCGGTTCGGCTTGACGTAGTACGGCGTGACCACGAGCATGGCGTCCACGCCCGCCTCGTGCGCGCGCTCGGTGAGCTCGACCGAATGGCGCGTGTCGTAGGTGCCGGTTCCGGCGATGACCGTGGCGTCGCCGGACTCCTCCACCCCGATCTCCCAGAGCCGGACCTTCTCCTCGTCGGTCATGGTCGCGCCCTCGCCGGTGCTCCCGGCCAGCACCACTCCGTCCGAGCCGTTCTCGAGAAGGTGGTGCATCAGCGCCACGGCGGCGTCCTCGTTCAGCTCGCCGTCCGCGTCGAACGGCGTGACCATGGCGGTGAGAACGCCGCCGAGCGTCATGAGGCCGGCCCCCCTGTCACTGGATCGGCTTGAACGGGTCGGGGTTCGCGTTGGTGTCACCCTCCTGCTCGTCGGCCGTCGGCTGCGGCGGCGGAGCGGGCTCGGCGGTGGGATCGGCCGGCTCGGCCGGCGGCTGCGCGGTGGGGTCTGGCGCGGGTGACTCGACCGGCTGCGCCGGCGGCGGCGGCGCGGTCCCGGCGGGCGGAGCGTCGCCGCTCTCGGGGATCGGGCGCCCCTGCTGGTCGTAGCGGACACCGCCCCCCTGCTGGGGCTGGCCACCGCCGGACTGGCCCTGGTTGAAGTTCTTCTGAGCCTCGTCGAGCTTCTCTTGCGCCTGCTCGGCCAGCTTCTTTGCCTTGTCCATGAAGCCCATCCGGTCCTCCTCGAATCGACGTCGGGTCACGATACCGCGTGGCAAAATTGGTTGTGGAAAGCATGACCCAGGCCGCGGATTACAGCCACAGGACCACGGTCCAGAAGCTCGGGGCGAAGCCGGGCGAGCGCGTCGAGGTCGCCGGCGACGTGGGCACCGGCCTGCGCAGCGACCTCAAGGAGACGCTCGGCCGTGGTCTCGTCCGCTCGGGCGAGCTCGACGGCGCGGTGGCGCTCGTGGAGTCGGAGGACGAGGCCAAGGAGGCGCTGGTGCGCTACCGGACCCGGCTGCGCGACACCGGCTACCTGTGGCTCGTCACCTGGAAGCGGGGGCACGAGAGCTACCTCAACCAGATGAGCCTGGTCCCGCACGCGAAGAAGCTCGGACTTATCGACAACAAGACCTGCTCGATCGACGACGAGCGGTCTGGAATCCGCTTCGTGGTGCCGCGCGCCCTGCGCAAGGGTGATGTCTCAAGCGACTCAGGGGACGGGTCGATATTCAAGGGAGGTGCAACCTCCTGAGTCCCCACGGGAGCTGGCGCCCGGCGGCGCCGGCTCTGCAGAGCTGCGCTACCGCCTGCTCGTAGAGCAGATCCCGGCGATCACGTATATCGCCGACTTCAAGGGCGATCGGCCCTTCCTCTACGTGAGCCCGCAGGCCGAGGACCTGCTCGGATACCCGGCCTCCGAGTGGGTCGAAGACCCGATGCTGTGGGAGCGGATCCTGCATCCGGACGACCGGGAGCGCGTGCTGTCCGAGGAGCAGCGGACGCTGGCGGCCGAGGAGGAGTTCGAGAGCGAGTACCGGCTCGTCAGCCGCGAGGGTCGGGTCCTCTGGTTCTGGGAGCGCGACATGATCGTCCGCGACGACTACGGCACCCCGGTCTGCACCCAGGGCGTGCTCGTGGACGTGACCGACGTCAAGCGCGCCCAGGCCCAGATCCGCGATGAGCGCGACCGCGCCCAGCGCTACCTCGACATCGCGGCGACGATGATCGTGGTGATCGCCGCCGACGGCCGCGTGTCGCTCGTGAACCGGCGAGCCTGCGAGGTGCTGGGGTACTCCGAGGAGGAGCTGCTGGGACAGGATTGGTTCGAGCTCGTCGTGCCCGACGCCGACCGGGAGTCCACGCGCTCGGTCTTCAAGCGGTTGACGGCCGCCGACGGCGATCGGTCCGAGGAGTTCGAGCACCGGGTGGTGTCGAAGACCGGCGACGAGCGGCTGATTGCCTGGCGCAACAAGGCGCTGCGCGACGAGCGCGACCGTGTGACGGGGATCCTCAGCTCCGGCGAGGACATCACCGAGCGCCGCAAGGCCCAGGAGCGGGTCGCCTACCTCGCCTACCACGACCAGCTCACCGCGCTGCCGAACCGGGCGATGCTCCAGGACAACCTGACCGTGGCCGTGGCCCGGGCAAGTCGCAGCGGGATGGCCGTCGGCCTGCTCTGCCTGGACCTCGACGACTTCAAGCTGGTCAACGACAGCCTCGGCCACGCCGTCGGCGACGAGCTGCTGCTCGCCGTTGCGAAGCGCCTCGACTCGTCGAAGCGCCACGGCGACGTGCTGGCCCGCGCCGGCGGCGACGAGTTCTTCGTGCTGCTGCCGGACCTGCCCGAGGAGGGCGAAGGCCCCGCGCTGGCGGCGGCCCAGCGCGTGGTCGCCGCCTTCCAGGACCCGTTCGAGGTGGCCGGCACCGAGCTGCACGTGAGCACCAGCGTGGGCGTGAGCCTGTTCCCGCGCGACGCGGGCGACGCCGACGAGCTTCTGCGCCACGCCGACGCCGCCATGTACCAGGCCAAGCGCAATGCGCGTGCGGGCTTCGCCGTGTACTCCCAGGAGGCCGACGACCCCTTCGAGCGCCTGTCGCTGACGTCACGCCTGCGGCGCTCGCTCAAGCAGGGCGAGCTCGTGCTCCACTACCAGCCGATCTTCTCGTTGCCGGACCGCACCCCGGTCGCGCTCGAAGCCCTCATCCGCTGGGACGACCCGGACCGGGGCCTTCTGCTGCCGGAGGCCTTCATCCCGGCCGCGGAGCACAGCGGCCTGATCGAGCCGATCGGCGAGTGGGTGCTCAACGAGGTCTGCGCCCAGGCGGCCCGGTGGGCCACCCTTGGGCTGCGCCCCCGCCTGAGTGTGAACGCCTCCCCGCGCGAGCTGCGCCGGCCCGAGTACTCGGATACCCTGGCCGCCGCGCTCCGGCGGCACGGGATCGAGCCATCCCAGCTGGTGGTGGAGGTCACCGAGTCGGCGGCCATGGAGGAGGCGAGCGCGGCCAGGCGCCTGCTGGGCCGGCTGGACACTCTGGGCGTGGGCCTGGCGATCGACGACTTCGGCGAGGGCTTCTCCTCTCTCAGCCGCCTGCGCGAGCTGCCGGTCGACCAGCTCAAGATCGACCGCTCCTTCATGCGGGACGTGCCCGGCTCCGAGGGCGCCTCCGCGGTGATCACGGCGATCATCCGCCTGGCCGAGGCCCTCGGCCGCACCGTGGTGGCCGAAGGCGTCGAGACCGAGGAACAGCACCGCTTCCTGGTCGAGCAGGGCTGCCCCCTGGCCCAGGGCTTCCACCTCTGCCGCCCCCTCCCGGCGGACGACGTGACCGCGCTGCTGCTGCGCAACTAGGGCGACCCCTTACCCAGCCGTCGTTCGCCCGCTGGGATAATCGCGGCGCACAGATCGCGTTCGGTTTCACGAAGGAGGACTCGCCATGGCCGAGGCAACCGCAGCCCGCGACGCCCTTGTCGAGCGCCTGTTCGAGGGCGTGCTTGGCATGACCGACGTCTACACGGTCTACATCGGCGACCGGCTCGGGATCTACGGGGCGCTCGCGGAGGGCAAGGCGACCGAGCCGGAGCTGGCCGACGCGACGGGAACCAACCGGCGCTACCTGCGCGAGTGGCTCGAGCAGCAGGCGGTGACCGGCTTTATCGAAGTCGACGACCCGTCCAAGTCGCCCGATGAACGGCGTTACCGGCTCCCGGACGGCTACGACGAGGTGCTCGTCGACCGCGACAGCCCCGCCTACATGGCGGCGTTCGCGCGGATGATGGCCGGGATCGCGCGCCCGCTGCCGCGGGTGCTCGAGGCCTTCCGGAGCGGAGAAGGCGTCCCGTACGCCGACTTCGACGAGGACTTCCTGGAGGGCCAGGGCGATATGAACCGGGTTCAGTTCGTCAACTCCCTGGCATCGGAATGGATGCCGGCGCTGCCGGACGTGCACGAGCGGCTCCGGTCGGGCGGCCGGGTCGCCGACGTGGCCTGCGGAACGGGATGGTCGACGATCGCCCTGGCGCGCGCCTATCCGGACGCCGAGGTGCACGGGCTCGACCTCGACGAGGCCTCGATCGAGCTGGCCAGGCAGAACGCGGCAAAGGAGGGCATCGACATCTCCCTCGAGGTCCGCGACGCAGCCGATCCGGGGCTGCGTGGCCGGTACGACCTGGTGACCTGCTTCGAGGCCGTGCACGACATGTCGCGCCCGGTGGACTCGCTGCGCGGGATGCGCTCGCTTCTGGCGGAGAACGGCGTGCTGCTCATCGCCGACGAGCGGGTGGCCGAGCAGTTCACCGCTCCCGGCGACGAGGTGGAGCGGGTGATGTACGGCTTCAGTCTCTTCCACTGCCTCGCGGTGGGGCTCGAGGAGCAGCCCTCGGCGGCGACGGGCACGGCTATGCGCCCGGACACCCTGCGCCGCTACGCGGAAGAGGCGGGCTTCACCAGGTTCGAGATCCTGCCGATCGAGAACGACTTCTGGCGCTTCTACCGGCTGGAGGCCTGAGCGCGCCAGAGCGACGCGGTCTCGCGCTCGGCCGCCTCGTCGTGGGTGCGCTGGAAGTTGCGGCCGCCGCGCGCGAAGGTCGCGGCCACCGCGGCCGGCACCTCGTGCTCGCCGAAGGGGCGGTCCAGCCAGCGAGCCGGGCGGACGTGGTGGATGCCGAGCTCGCGAGCGCCGGCTGAGTCGTCGTAGCGCCACGGCCCCGCGATCCGTCCCAGGAAGTAGGCGGCCTCCCCGCGGGTCCAGACGAAGGTGCCGTCCGGGACCTCGGCGAAGCGGAGCAGCATCCGGCCGGCTTTCTCACCATGGGCTCGGGTCGCCGCCTCGACCGCCTCGTCCAGCGTCGCGGGCGGCGCAGGCAGCGCGTCGCCGATGCCCACGACACCGTGCTCGACTCCGTGCTCGCCCCCGGCGCCGGGAGGGGCGTCCCGATCTCGCGCGCGCATCGGAGCGCGGAACACCGGCGTGGGATCCGCGCTCACGCGGGCTAGAGCAGGTGCTCGAGCCCGACCGTCGGCGAGCGCTGGAGCGAACCGACCTTGCGGACCGCCAGCAGCACGCCGGGCATGAACGACTCGCGTGAGATCGAGTCGTGGCGGATCGCGAGGGTCTGGCCTTCGCCGCCGAAGACGACCTCCTGGTGGGCGACGAGCCCCGGTAGCCGCACCGAGTGGATCGGCTCGTGGACGTTGCCGCCGGCCTCCGCGATCAGCTCCGCGGTGCGCTTGGCGGTCCCGGACGGGGCGTCGAGCTTGGCCGGATGGTGCAGCTCGACGATCTCGCAGTCCGGCATGTGCCTGGCCACCGTCTGAGCGACCTGCATCATAAGCACGGCGCCGATGGCAAAGTTGGGGGCCACGAACAGGTTTGCGGTCCCCACCCCCTCGAGCCCGGAGAAGTCGGCGCCGGTCGTGCCCATCACGCAGTGCACGCCGGCCTCGAGGCAGTGACGGGCGTTGCCGAGCGCCGCGTCGGGCGTGCTGAAGTCCACCACCACGTCGGCGTCGCCGAGCACGTCCTGGAGCTCTGTCTGGAGCTGCGGGTCGGCGCGCCCGACGAGCGCCATGTCGTCGGCGCCCTCGACTGCGCGGCAGACGGTCTCCCCCATGCGCCCCGCGGCGCCGGAGACCGCGACGTTGATCACGCCGCGGCCGCCAGGGCGGGGTTGATCGACTCCACGGCGGCACGGAAGGCGTCCTCGTCGCCGCCCACGCCGGCGGCGGACATGAGGTCCGGCCGGAACAGCTCGCCGGCCAGGCCGATCACGTCCTCCATCGTGACGCCGTCGATCTCGGCGAGCACCTCGTCGACCGTCAAGAGCGGCACGCCCATGAGCACCGACCCGCCGAGCCGGTTCATGCGGGTCAGCGTGGACTCCATCGACAGCACGGTGCGTCCCTTCACGTTCTCGCGCGCCCGCTCGAACTCCTCTTCGCCGATCCCCTCTTCCTGCAGGCGGCGCAGCTCTGTGCCGATCACGTCCATCGCCTCGGCCACGTTGTCGGGGCGAGTGCCCAGGTAGACCGCCACCTGGCCGGAGTCGGCGTAGTGGCTGGCGTACGAGTACACCGCGTAGGCGAGCCCGCGCTTCTCGCGCACCTCCTGGAACAGCCGTGAGGAGCTCGAGCCGCCCAGCACCGTGTCGAGCACCCGCAGCGCGAAGCGGCGCTCGTCGGCGCGGGCGATCCCGTGGGTGCCGAAGCAGAGGTGGTACTGCTCGGTGTCCTTGCGGTGGAAGCGGCAGCGCGGCACGGCGTGCTCGGGCCCGTCGGAAGGCGCGGGCGCCGGGCTGGCCGAGCGACCGTCGACGGCAGATCCGACCAGCTCGACCAGGCGGTCGTGATCGATGTTGCCCGCGGAGGCCACCACCATGTTCGAGGGCAGGTAGCGCGAGTCGTGGTAGGCCGCGATGTCGGGCACCGGCACCGAGGAGACGACCTCGGCCCGGCCGATGATCGGCCGCCCGAGCGGATGGTCGCCGAACACAGCCTCGGCCAGCACGTCGTGGACCTTGTCGGCAGGCTCGTCCTCGTACATGGCGATCTCCTCGATCACCACCTGCCGCTCGGAGTCGATCTCCGGATAGGCCGGCCGCAGCACCATGTCTTGCAGCACGTCGAAGGCCCGCTCCAGATGGCCGTCGAGGAAGCGCGAATAGACGGACGTCGTCTCCTTGCCCGTCCCCGCGTTGACCTCGGCGCCCATTGCGTCGAAGGCCTCGTCGATCTCGCGCGACGAGAAGCGGTCGGTGCCCTTGAACAGGAGGTGCTCGAGGAAGTGCGAGATGCCCGCCTGCTCGTGCGACTCGTCGCGCGAGCCTGCCCGCACCCAGAACCCCAGCGCGATCGAGCGCACCGAGGGCATGGCCTCCGTGACTACCCGGACGCCCGAGTCAAGGGTGGTGAGGCGCGGCTCGGCGGTCGTCACCCGCGATCGCGGTCGCGCCGCTCGCGCCGTCCGCCGCCGTCACGGCGGCCGCCGTCGCGCCGGCCGCCATCGCCGCGGTCGCGGCGCCCCCCTCCGCCTCGCGGGCCCTTGTCGCCGGTGCCCACGGAGGCGAGCTCCTCGGCCGACTTGCCCTGGATGTCGGGGTCGTCGGCGAGCCGCAGCCCGATCCGGCCGCGCTCGCGGTCGACCTCGACCACCTTGACCGAGACCTCGTCGCCGCGGTTGACCACGTCCTCGACGCTGTCCACCCGCTCGCCGGGCGAGATGTTCGAGATGTGCAGCAGGCCGTCGGTGCCCTTGGCCAGCTCGACGAAGGCCCCGAAGGTCGTGGTCTTCACGACCTTGCCGGTGAACTCGTCGCCGACCTCGACCTCCTTGGTCATCTGGCGGATCCGTTCGACAAGGGCGTCGCCCTGCTCGCCGGTGGCCGCGTAGACGCGCACCGTGCCGTCGTCGTCGATGTCGATCTGGGCGTCGAACTCCTCCGACAGCGCCCGGATCGTCTCGCCGCCCTTGCCGATGACCGCGCCGATCTTGTCGACCTCGATCTGGATCTGCGTGATCCGCGGCGCGTACTGGGAGAGCTCCTCGCGGGCCTCCGGCAGAGCCTCGTTCATCTTGTCGAGGATCTTCATCCGCGCGTCCTTGGCCTGCGAGAGAGCATCGCGCAGGATGTCGAACGTCACGCCGGTGATCTTGATGTCCATCTGCAGGGCCGTGATGCCCTCTGAGGTGCCGGCGACCTTGAAGTCCATGTCGCCCAGGTGGTCCTCGACTCCGGCGATGTCGGTGAGGACGATGTAGTCGTCCTCCTCCTTGATCAGGCCCATCGCGATGCCCGCGACCGGACGCTTGATCTTGACCCCGGCGTCCATCAGCGCCAGCGTCGAGCCGCACACGGACGCCATCGAGGACGACCCGTTCGACTCGAGGATGTCCGACACCACCCGCACGGTGTAGGGGAATTCCTCCTCCCCGGGCACGACCGCCAGCAGCGCCCGCTCGGCGAGCGCGCCGTGGCCGATGTCACGGCGCTTCGGCCCCCGCATGAAGCCGGCCTCCCCCACCGAGAAGGGCGGGAAGTTGTAGTGGTGGAAGTAGCGCTTCGACTCCTGTAGGCCCAGGGTGTCCAGGCGCATCTCGTCCCGCGTGGTGCCGAGCGCCGCCACCGAGAAGGCCTGTGTCTGGCCGCGGGTGAAGATCGCCGACCCATGGGTGCGCGGAGCCACCCCGACCTCGGCCCAGACGTCACGGATCTCCTCGGCGGCGCGGCCGTCGGGACGCTTCTTGTCGACGGCGATGCGCTTGCGGATGATGTCCTTCTCGAGGCTGTCGAAGGCGAGCTGCACCGCCTGGCGCCGCTCGCGCCACACATCGGGATCGGCCTCGAGGTCGGCCTCGTTGGCCAGCGTCTCGAGGACCTCCTCCTCCACGCGCTTGGTGGCCTCCTGGCGCTCGAGCTTGTCGACCACCTGGGTGGCCTCGTCGAGCGCAGCGCCGAATCGCTCGCGAACCTGGGCGAGGATCCCCTCGTCCACCTGCGGCGGGGCGATCTCCATCTTCTCCTTGCCCGCCTGCTTGCGCAGCTCGTGCTGGAGCTCGCAGAGCTTCTTGATCTCGCCGTGGGCGATGTCGAGGGCGTCGAGGATCTCGGCCTCTGTCACCTCGTCGGCGCCGGCCTCGACCATCAGGATGGCCTCCTCGGTGCCGGCTACCACCAGGTCGAGCGGGCTCTCGAGCAGCCACTCCTCGTCGGGGTTGACGACGAAGTTGCCCTCGGCGTCCTGGCAGATGCGCACCGCGCCGACCGGCACCGGGAAGGGGATGTCGGATACCGCCAGGGCCGCGCTGGTCCCGTTCATCGCGAGCACGTCGTAGGGGTGCTCGTGGTCGATCGACATGGGGATCGAGACGAGCTGCGTCTCGCGCGTCCAGCCCTTCGGGAAGAGGGGGCGCAAGGGGCGGTCGATCATCCGCGCGGTCAGGGTGGCCTTCTCGCCGGCCCGGCCCTCGCGCTTGAAGAAGCTTCCGGGGATCTTGCCCGCGGCGTACATGCGCTCCTCGACGTCGACCGTGAGCGGGAGGAAGTCGACGTCGCGCTGGACGCCGGCCGTGGCGGTGGCGAGCACCATCGTCTCCTCCGCCTTCACCACGACGGCGCCGCTCGCCTGCTTGGCGAGCTTGCCGCTCTCGAGCTCGATCTGAGTACCGCCGATCTCGACC